>JAUIAI010000569.1 GCA_030425615.1 Gammaproteobacteria bacterium | reverse complement strand
CACTGATGGCGCCATGGGCACCATGATCCAGGACTACCAACTGGCCGAAGACGACTTCCGCGGCGCGCGATTTGCCGACCATCCGGACGCGCTCAAGGGCAAGTATCAGAGCTACACCTGCGCCGATCTCTCCCAGCTGCGGGCGGCCGGTTGCGCGCACGAGTTCGCCACCGTCCAGGACGGGGTGGCCCGGTACGTGAACTGGCTCGAGGGTTGATGCCCGTCGGACCTCAGCGCAGCAGGTGCATTCCGTCGTCGTGAACGGGAGGCTCTACGTGGCCCGTGTCCGCGCGACCGGTCGTGTCACGCGGGCTGCGCCGCTCTGCCGCGGCACCCGTACCGCCTTGCCGCGCATCACTGTCGCGCGGCTCGCTGCCCCGACGGTCGCTTCCCCGACGGTCGCTGTCCCGCGTTGCGCCTCGCCATGGCTCGTTCGCGTGAGCACCGGGCGCGCGAGCCCCGGACGTCCGGGGCGGCGCGTGTACGGCGAGTTGCGGCGGCGTGTTGCTGCCTCCGACGACCGCACGCCGGCCCTCGGGCACCTCGATCTCGCCGCGGCGGGTGGCCATCACGACGCGGCCGGAATGCACGCGTAGTTCCGTCGGCGGTGCCTCGCGCGCATCGCACCGCTCGAAGCGGCAATCTCGCTGAAGTACGGTGAAGTCCGTGCCGCGCACGCCCATCACCGCGGTCGGGGTGCGAAGCTTGAAGCCGGGCGCGTTGAGCTTGCCGATGGCGCCGGTGATCGTGCGCAGCGTGCCGCGCGCCATGGAGAACCAGCTCTCGCTCTGCCTGCCCTGGTAGTTGTAGCGGTCGATGGTCAGGCTGGTGTCCGGACCCATCGCCATGACCGTGCCGTCCTGGTAGCGGATCCGAAGGCGGCCGGTCGCGCCCGTGCTGAGCCGGTCGCCGGCGCGCAGCGCATAGGCATCCGTCAGCGGTGTTGCCACGACGCCTTCGCGGATCAGCCAGGTGTCCCCGCTGCTGCGCACGACCACGGCGGCGTTCGTGACGGCCACGGCCGGCGGGGTCGGCAAGAGGCCGGCCAGCAGGGCCAGGGCCGCCGTCAGGGCGTGCCACGGGCGGCGTGAGCGGGCGGGGGCTCTGGCAGAATCGGGCATCATCACTCAGTCATCGGCCATCGGCTGATCGGCTTGAGCCCCTGCGCTGACCGCTGATCGGGCGGCGCCGACCATTCAGGGGGCGGGACGCTCCGCTGGGTCCGTCGACCCTCAAGTCCGCGAGCCCGCCCGTGCTCGAACACCGCGATGCAGGAACTGTCCAATCCTTCCCGCCGGCCCGGGCCGGGGTCCGCGTCGGCACTGCCGCGCTGGGTCCACTACGCCCTGCTGGTGCGTCTGCACCGGCCGATCGGCACGCTGCTGTTGTTGTGGCCAACGCTCTGGGCGCTCTGGTTCGCGAGCGACGGCTGGCCGGATCCGTATCTGTTGTTCGCGTTCTGCTTCGGCACACTGCTGATGCGTTCGGCCGGCTGCGCGATCAACGACTACGCGGATCGTGACTTCGACCGCCACGTGGCGCGGACCCGCGAGCGGCCCGTGACCACCGGAGCGATCGCGCCCTGGGAGGCCGTCGCGGTCGCCGTGGCTCTGGCGCTGGTCTCCTTCCTGCTCGTGCTGCCGATGAACGGGCTCACCATCGTACTCGCGTTCGTGGCGGCCTTCGTCGCCGGCAGCTATCCGTATACGAAGCGCTTCCTCGCCTTACCGCAGGCCTACCTCGGCATCGCCTTCGGTTTCGGCATCCCGATGGCTTACGCCGCGGTTCTGGGCACGTTGCCGCCGGCCGCCGGCTGGCTTCTGCTGGCGAACGTGTTCTGGGCGCTGGCCTACGACACCGAGTATGCGATGGTGGATCGCGACGACGATCTGAAGATCGGGATCCGAACCGCCGCGATCACGTTCGGGCGCTTCGACATCGCCGCCGTCGTCGTCTGCTATGCCGCGACGCTGGGCCTGCTCGCCTGGGTGGGCCGGCTGGAGGGGCGTGGCGACGCCTACTGGGCCGGTCTGGCCGTGGCCGCGGGCATGACCGTCTACCACCTCTGGCTGATCCGCAACCGCACACGCGACGGCTGCTTCGCCGCGTTCAACCACAACAACTGGTGGGGAGCCGCCGTGATGGCCGGCGTGCTGCTCGACTACGGTCTCGGCCCGGCCTGAGCGCCGGCCATGCGGTCTGAACTCGGGGCGTTGATCCGGGGGCGTTGATCCGGGGGCGTTGATCCGGGGGGCCGGCGCCCGGGCCGGACGTCGCGGGCTACCCGTCCTTGCCGAGTTCGCGGCCCAGCTCCACACTGCGGTCGCGGGCCGCGAGCATGGCCCGCCCGATCAGGCCGCCGATGTCACCGGCGTTCATGGCCTCGAGCGCGGCGGCCGTCGTGCCGCCCTTGGAGGTGACGTTCTCACGCAGGGTGGCCGGTGTCTCGTCGCTTGCCATCGCCAGTGCGCTCGCGCCCTTGAACGTCTGCAACACCAGCAGGCGGGCCTGCGCCTCGCTCAGGCCCATGTCCGTCGCGGCGGCGATCATCGCCTCCATCCAGCGGAACACATAGGCGGGGCCGCTCCCACTCACGGCCGTGACGGCATCCAGCGCCGCCTCGTCGTCCACGCGCAGCACCGGACCCACCGTGCCCAGCAGCGACTCCGCCAGCGCGAGGTCGGCCTCGCCGGCGCCGGGGCCCGCGGTCAGGGCGCTCACGCCCTCGCCGATCAGCGAGGGCGTATTGGGCATGACCCGCACGAGCCGTGTATGACCGCCGAGCCAGCGGCCGAGATCCTGCATGAGGATGCCGGCCGCGACGCTGATGACGAGATTGCCCTGCAGCAGCGGGGCCAGCCCCCGGGCCACCGGTTGCATGATCTGCGGCTTGACCGCGAGTACCACCACGTCATCGGGTGCGAACGGCGAGGCGTCGGCCGCGACGGCGATGCCGTGCTGCCCGGCGACACGGGCGCGGGCCGTCTCGCTCGGATCCACGGCGCGCAATTCGGCCACCGGCCGGCCGCTGGCGATCAGGCCGCCGATGAGTGCGCCGGCCATGTTGCCGGCACCGATGAAGGTCAGGGACATAGGGGTCTCGGGTGCGATGGGTCGGGGCCCGGACCCGCCGCGTGGCAGGGTGTGGGCCGGATCGCGACCGAGTTTACCGGGGCGTGGGGCGGCGCGTCAGCGTCCAGGGGCGCAGCCCCGCGATCGTCAGCGCCAGGCCGTAGATCACGGCACCGCCGGCGACCACCGCCAGCACCTCGAACGCGCGCGC
>JAUIAI010000568.1 GCA_030425615.1 Gammaproteobacteria bacterium | reverse complement strand
CCAGCTCGATCTCGGTGTCGCCTCCGATGACCGTCGAGGTGATGTCGGTGCCCGGCGCGGCCACGCACCAGTCCATCGTCTGGCCGCAGATGCTGGAACTGCCGTCGATGCCACCGCCCTGGTTGATGTTGACCACGCTCAGCCAGTACTTCTCGGCCTCGGGGAACACGGCACGTACGCCGAACGGAAAGGCGATCAGCGCCAGCAGGCCGCAGGCGTAGAAGATGCGGGTGCCCGTGCTCATGCCTTGTCCCCGAACAGCCCCTGCGGCCGGATGAACATCATCATCATGAAGAACAGGAAGGCCACGGCATAGCCCCACTCCGTGGCGAAACAGGACCCGCCGATCGTGATGAACTGGGCGATGATGAAGGCCGCGACGAACCCGCCCAGCATGTTGCCCAGGCCGCCGAGCACGCAGATCATGAACACCAGGGGCCCGAACTGAAGGCCGATCTGCGGGTAGATGTCGTACTGGAGGACCATGAGCGAGGCCGCGAGGCCGGCGAGGCCGCCGCCGATGGCCGAGGTCACGAGGTACACCTTGCGGCTGTCCACGCCCATGAGCGGCATGATCTGACGGTCCTGGCTGATCGCGCGGATCGCGGTCCCGACGAAGGTCCGGCGCAGGAAGAACCAGAGCACGCCCATGGTGGCCAGCGCCACGCAGAACGTGATGATCCGGTTCCAGGAGAAGAACATGTCGCCGAAGGACACCGAGCCCAGATGCACGCCCAGATTCTTGAACTCGATGCCGAACGCCATCGTGGCCACGGCCTGCAGGAAGAAGAGCACCCCGCCGGTGACCAGGAGCTGGTTGATGGGCGGTGTGTCCAGCACGGGCCGGATCACCAGGTAGTGGAGGATGAGCCCGACGACGGCCACGATCGCAATGCCCAGGGCCATCGCCAGGAGCAGGGGCAGGCCCAGCGTCTGGTATCCGTGGAAGACCCCGTACATGCCCACCATGACGAGCTCGGCGTAGCAGATCCAGACGACGTCGATGACGCCGAAGATAAGATTGAGCCCGAGCGCGAGCAGGGCCAGCAGGCCCGCGAGCAGCACGCCGTTCAGCACGGCCTCGAGAAAGAAGATGTCGAGTGCGCAATCCACGCTCAGAGCCCCATGTATGCCTTTCGGATCTCGTCGGACGCCGCCAGTTCGGCGGCGCTGCCTTCAGCCTGAATACGCCCGACCTCGAGCAGATAGGCCCGGTCGACGACCCTGAGCACCTGGCGCACGTTCTGCTCCACGATCAGGACCGTGTAGCCCTCCGAGCGGATACGCCGCACCAGATCGAACACCTGCTGGACGATCACCGGGGCGAGTCCCATCGACGGCTCGTCGAGCAGGATCAGTTTGGGTTCGCTCATCAGGGCACGGCCGATGGCACACATCTGCTGCTCGCCGCCGGACATGGTTCCCGCAAGCTGATGGCGACGCTCACGCAGACGCGGGAACAACTCGTAGACGTACTCGAGCCGGTCACGGAAGCGCGGTCGCGCTGCCGCGACGAACGCGCCCATGCGCAGGTTGTCCTCGACAGTGAGACGGGGAAACAAGCGCCGGCTCTCCGGCACATGCGCGATACCGGTGGAAACGATCTTGTGGGGTGCGATGGCGGCCAGGTCCTGCCCCTCCATGGACATCTGTCCCGAGCTGACCGGAAGCAGTCCGGAGATGACGCGCAACAGCGTCGTCTTGCCGGCACCGTTCGCGCCGATGACCGCGACAGCCTCCCCCGCGTCGACCGACATGCTGACGTCGAAGAGCGCCTGGAACTTGCCGTAGCCGGCGCTGACACCCTGCAGCTCGAGCATCATGCCTGCACCCACTCCGGGAGTCCTGCCGTCCCGCCTCGCATCGCTCAGGCCTCCGCGCCCAGATAGACCTCGATGACCCGCGCATCCGACTGCGCGGAATCAGGCAGGCCGTTGAAGATCACCTCGCCGTGATCCAGCACCACGACGCGGTCCACCACGCGCATCAGCACGCCCATGATGTGCTCGACCCAGACGATGGTGATTCCGCGTTCGGTGCGGATTCTCTCCAGCATGTCGGCGGCCTGGTCCATCTCGGTGTGGTCGAGTCCGTTCAGACTCTCGTCGGCGAGCAGCAACCTGGGCTGCGTGGCCAGCGCCCGGGCCAGTTCGAGCTTCTTGAGTGCCGCAGCGCCCAGTCCTTCCGTCGTTGCGCCGGCCTCGCTGGGCAGTCCGACGAGTTCGAGCGCCTCACGGGCCTGGTCCCAGGCCTGCTCGCGCGATACCGCCCTGTCCTGGCCGAAATAGGCCGACAGCGCCACGTTCTCAAGAATGGACAGATTCTGGAACGGTCGCGGGATCTGGTAGGTACGGCCGATTCCGGCATGGCAGATCCGGTTGGCCGTGAGACCGCCGATGTCGCGGCCCTCGAAGCGGATGCGGCCCGCCGTCGGCGCGTACATACCGGCGATGCAGTTGAACGTCGTGCTCTTACCCGATCCGTTCGGGCCGATCAATCCCAGAATCTCTCCCTGTCCGACCTCGAAGGACACGTCCTTAATGGCGGTGAAGCCACCGAACATCTTCGTCAGGTCCTCGACCTCGAGGATCGCCATCAGTGTCTCGACCTCAGCTCGGACCGGGAGCGGCGCTACGGCACCGGAACCCGGCCGGGTTCTTGTTCATTCGGTGATGTCAGACGGGCGCACCCGCCCCGCTCGGGCCCCTTTCGGGAAACCCGGGCGGAAGGCGGTCGTGCGTCGGGAGCCGGCCCCGGCTCAGCGCGCGTACGCGTGCCCGTCCGGCAGCGGCAGCACCGGATCCACCGTCCGGATCGCGGCCGGCCAGGCGATCTTGGTCTCGCCGTCGATGTACTGCATGACGACCGGGCTCGAACGCGCGTTCTGGCCCGCCATCTCGTGACCCGGCGGGTTGAACTTCACGCCGTACCCCTGGATCGTGCCGCCCACCGGGATGTCGGTGTCGAGCGAGGCCTTGCGCAGCGCCTCGGGGTCGATACCGCCGTACTTCGTGATCGCGCGGGGAAGGACGTCGGTGAAGAAGATCCAGGCCTGGTTGAAGCCCATCGAGACGTGCGGCGGCACCTCGTTGACCTTTTCGATCTCCTTGTAGCGCTTCACCATCTCGGCCGTGACGTCGCCCAGACCCTCCGCCAGGGTGGACGGGTCGAGCAGCTGCGCCGCAACGGGATCGACGTTGAACAGGTAGTTGACGTCCTTGCCGAAGGTATCCGTCAGCTTGTCGATCTGGCCGTAGCCCGCACCATGGCCGATGAGCGCCTTCCAGCGCAAAC
>JAUIAI010000567.1 GCA_030425615.1 Gammaproteobacteria bacterium | reverse complement strand
GAACAAGAGGAGAAGGCGGTCGTTTCGTGGTCGGGTCTTCCGGTCTGGAGTACGCCCTCCTGCAGGAGTGGAAGCGTCTCGGCGTCGTCCCGGGTCGGGCGGACTTCCCCCATCCGGGCGCCGTCGACCGTATAGCGGTGGTGTCGGGAAGCGCCTCCGAGATCACTGCGGGTCAGATCGAGTGGGCCGAGCGAAACGGTTTCGTCTCGATCGCGCTCGATGCGCGACAGCTCGGCGACTCCGAGCTCGGTCCGGCGGCCGTGGATCGTGCGGCGTCCCAGGGCCTGGCTGCGTTGCAGCAAGGGCGCAGCGTCGTCCTGTATACGGCGCGCGGCCCCGGGAATCTCGTGCCTGCAGCGGAAGGCGACGACGGGTTCCGGCACCGGATCGGGCGCGCGCTCGGGCATCTGCTCGTCGCGCTGGTCGAGCGTGGCGGTCTTTCACGGGTTGCTGTTTCAGGTGGCGACAGTTCCAGTCACGCGCTTCAGCAACTCGAGATCCATGCGCTGACGACCGTGATGCCGATCGCAGAGACGCCCGGTGCGCCCCTGTGCAGGGCGCACTGCGAGGTGCCGGCCTTCGACGGCCTCCAGATCGCTCTCAAAGGCGGGCAGATCGGCTCGCCCGCCTACTTCGGTCGGATCCTCGAGGGGCGCTGTTAGGCGCTTCAGGACGGGCCTCCCGGGAAACGTCCGATCGTCCAAAGGTTACGCGGGTTACGGTTTGTATCGGCAACCCCTCCGACGGCCCCGAGCGACGAACGAGTCGTTAGGATGGCGGCCGTTCCCGACGGTGGTTCCCACCGGGTTGGGAGCGCCGGACGAACAGGAGGGAGTGACCGATGAAGCGGAAGCGTATCGCGCCGGCCTTGTTGCTGGCATTGCTTGCCGGGGCCTGCGGCGGCGGAGGAGGGGACGAAGCCAGCGGAGCGGCCGCGCCGACGCCGGCGCCCGCCGTGGGCGCGGATTCCGCCGAAACGCCGACTCCGACGCCGACTCCGACGCCGACGCCGACTCCGACTCCGACTCCGACTCCGACTCCGACTCCGACGCCGACGCCGACTCCGACGCCGACGCCGACTCCGGCACCCGCTCCGACGCCCGTTGCCACGCCCGCCCCGGTGTCCGTGCCCGCGCCGCCTTCGTATACGCAGGCACAGTGGGAGATCGTCTCGATCATCGGGCAGGAAGTGGCGAGCATCACCACTCACACGTTGACGACAGATGAACAGATGCCCGCCTGGCTCGCCCATTTCGAGCCGTTGCGTCCGACGATGTCGGAGGTCGCCTGGCGGCAGGAGATGAGGCGGATTGCGATTGTCGATTCTGGTCGATTCGGCTGGCCTGCGGCGCCGACGAGAGACCAGTACACGGGCTCGGGCGCTCGGATTTCCGTGCTTCAGTGCACGGCAACGGGCGCTCAGGATGCGGTGGCGACCACTTACTGGCTCGACGGAACGACGATCTTCGAGAACGGACAGGCCCGCCGCGACTTCTCGGAGTCGCGCCCTGATGCGTTCACCACCGTGTCCCGGCTCGATGAAGGCGGCCGGGAAGTGATCACGGTCGAGCAGGCCTTTCCCACCGGCGTGGTGACCACCCGCTACGTCTACACGAAGCCCGAGGGCAGGGTGATCGAATCGTCGACGGTCTCCCGTACGTCGGCCACGCGTTGCATGCCCTGAGCCGTGGTCGCCGAGGCTCGGCCGCGTCCCTCAGCAGCGCGCGGACAGGCCTCCGTCCACCGTCAGGGTCGTGCCGTTGATGTAGCGCGCCTCGTCGCTGGCCAGGAAGAGGGCGGCGTAGGCGGTGTCCCACGCATCGCCCATCCGGCCTGTGGGAGATTGGGCGTCGCGTTGCGCGATCATGTCGTCGATGTCACCGCCGTAGGCGTGCCTGAGCGGCTCACGGATCAGAGGCGTGTTCAGTAGTCCGGGTTGCACGCAGTTCGCGCGGATACCCTGAGCCGCATACTGCAGCGCGATGTTCTGCGTCATCGCCACGAGCGCCGCCTTTGCGGCACTGTAGGCTATGTACGGAAAACCGATGTACCGCTGGCCGGCGACCGAACCGATGTTGACGATCGCGCCGCGTCCCAGTTCGAGCATCCGCGGAATGACGTGCTTGCAGGTGATGAACACGCTCGTCTGGTTGTGGGAGATCACGCGCTCCCAACTCTCGAGCGAGGCTTCGACTGGCCCTCCCGTTTCGACGATACCGACGTTGTTGTGCAGTACGTCGATGCGGCCGAATCGATCGACGCAGAACTGCGTCATCCGAGCGACGGCGTCGTCGTCGGTGACGTCCGCTTCGAAGACTTCACATTCGTTGCCTTCTTCCCGAATGATCGCGCAGGTCTCGGCGGCTGCGGCAGGGCGCCTGTCCACGGCGAGCACGCGTGCGCCCTCGCGCGCATAGAGTACGGATGCCGCCTTGCCATTGCCCCAACCCGGGCCGCAGGCGCCGGCTCCCGCGACGATCACGACCTTGTCCAGCATGCGTCCCGCCATGGCTTCGTCTCCTCCCGGTACCGGCCGCAGCGTACCAGAGCACGGCTGGGCCGATTGTCACGTGTGACAATGGCAATCCCTTCCGTGACGCCCGAGGAGACCATCATGGCCATGCTGACCCCGAACACCGATGCTCATCAGGCGCTCGCCGCGCTCGCCTCACGATACGTGGACGTCGAGGCCCTGCCCTGGGTGCCGACGCGTTTCCCCGGGGTCGATCTGAAGGTTCTGCTCGAGGATCCGGACACCGGGATGTCCACCGCCCTGACGCGTTTCGCGCCGGGGGCCAGCCTTCCCGATCACGAGCACGTCGGTCTGGAGCAGAGCTTCGTGCTGGAGGGCGCACTCCATGATGACGAGGGCGTTGCCCGGGCAGGGCAGTATGTCTGGCGTCCGGCCGGAAGCCGTCACACGGCGCATGCCCCCGAAGGCTGCCTCGTGCTGTCGATGTTCATGCGGCCAAACCGCTTTTTCGATCCGCAGGACTGAGTTCCGGCACACTAGGCCGAGGCCGCGTCCACCTGGGGTCTGAGCAGTGGTTCCTGCAGGCGCAGTTCGGCCACCACGTGGTCGTCGCCGTCGTTGGTGATTCTCAGTCCCGCGCCCTCGCGGGGCAGCAGGGCGGCCACGAGACCCATGCCACGCGCGGCGGCGGGCGAGCCCAGCGGATCGAAGCCGGGCGGCAACTGACCGACGTTCACGACGCGTATGGTCACCGCTCCCGGCTCTTCCGTGAGTCGGACACGGACCGGGGTCCGACCGTCGCCGTGCTTGCTGGCGTTGGT
>JAUIAI010000566.1 GCA_030425615.1 Gammaproteobacteria bacterium | reverse complement strand
GACCAGGTCGCCAACTCCGGATCGAAACGATGGAGACCGTCCCGCGCGGCCACCAGCAGCCAGCCGTCTTCCGTGAGTGCGAGACAACCGGGTTCGGTATGAACCGGCCAGTCCGTGAGCGTGCCATCGGCCGCCAGACGCAGGATGCGGCGCCCATCGATGTCGCACCAGAAAAGACAACGGCGACGCTCGTCCCAGCGCGGCGACTCTCCCAGTTCGCAGACCGAATGTTCGACGGCTTCCCATGTCATGCCGTCAGCATCCGCGCGACGGCCCTCGCGTGTCAAGACAGCCGGATCACGCGTAGGGACAACGCCCCGCACCGACCTTCGGGCATGACGTTTGCGCGCCGCCGCGGCGCGATTTCCCGACGCCGCGGTGCGATTCCCCGTTCGTCCGGCGGACGTCGCGGTCCCGCAACCGCAGGCGTCCACTTGCCCCTTCCGAGTTCCGAGAATGGACGCACGCGCGTATCGTTCATGATTCCTGGACCCCGGGGCGGCACAGTGCGTGCGCCCCCAAGAGCCGATGACAGATCCGAAGATCGCCGAGATCACCGCGCGCATCGCCGAGCGCAGCCGGGAGAGCCGCCAGCGCTACCTGGCGCGCGTGCAAGCAATGATCGACCTGCCCGACGCCCGCGAGGGCTTCGGTTGCGCGAACCTTGCCCATGCCTGGGCCGCCCTGCCGGGTGACGACCGGCTTCGCATCCGGTCCGAGCGGGCGCCCACGCTGGCCATCGTCAGCGCCTTCAACGAAATGCTCTCGGCGCATGCTCCGTACGAGGGGTTCCCGGCCGTGATCCGCGACGAAGCGATGCGCCACGGTGCGGTCGCCCAGTTCGCCGGCGGAGTGCCCGCCATGTGCGACGGCGTCACCCAGGGCACCTCCGGCATGGAGTTGAGCCTGTTCTCGCGCGACGTGATCGCCCAGGCCACGGCGGTGGCCCTCTCACACCAGGTGTTCCAGGGTGCGCTGCTGCTCGGTATCTGCGACAAGATCGTGCCGGGGCTGCTGATCGGAGCCCTGCACTTCGGCCATCTGCCCTGCGTCTTCGTGCCGGCCGGGCCGATGCCATCGGGCCTGTCGAACGCCGAGAAGTCGGCCATCCGTGTCCAGCACGCTCGCGGCGAGGTCACCCGCGAGACGCTTCAGGACGCGGAAATCGCCGCCTACCACTCGCCGGGCACCTGTACGTTCTACGGCACCGCCAACAGCAACCAGATGCTGCTCGAGGCCATGGGCCTGCACGAACCCAACGCGGCGTTCGTCAACCCTGGCACGGCCGAGCGCGAGGCGTTCACCCGCGCCGCAGTGCGCACGCTCATGGAGATCCGCACCGGCGCACCGCGCTTCACGCCCATCGGCCGGCTGGTGGACGAGCGCAGCATCGTCAACGCGTTCTGCGCGTTGCTCGCCACCGGCGGCTCCACCAATCACCTGATCCACTTCGTCGCGGTGGCGCGGTCGGCCGGCATCGTCATCGACTGGAGCGACATCGACGCGTTGTCGGCCCGGGTACCGCTGCTGGCGCGCGTGTATCCGAACGGCAAGGCCGACGTCAACGATTTCCAGGCCGCGGGCGGGCCGGGCCACGTCGTCCACGAACTCTGCAAAGCGGGGCTCATGCACGCGGACGCCACCAGCATCCACGCGGGAGGCCTCGGCGCGGCCTACGGCGATCTGCCGCCGCCCACACGCCCCGACCCCGACGTCCTGCGGACCGCCGCCGACCCGTTCTCGCCCCAGGGCGGTATCCGACTGCTCACGGGCCGCCTGGGCCGCGCGGTCATCAAGGTTTCGGCCGTGGCGCCCGAGCGCCATCGCATCGAGGCGCCGGCCCGGGTATTCGACTCGCAACAGCAGTTCCTCGCCGCGTACTCGGCCGGCGAACTCACGGAATCGATGGTCGCCATCGTGCGCTTCCAGGGGCCCGGCGCCAACGGCATGCCCGAACTGCACAAGCTGACGCCCCCGCTGACCGCCATGCAGAACGACGGCCTGACCGTCGCGCTGGTGACCGACGGCCGCATGAGTGGCGCCTCGGGAACGGTGCCGGCCGCGATCCACGTCTGGCCCGAAGCCGCACGGGGCGGGCCGCTGGCGCGCGTTCAGGACGGCGACCGCATCATCCTCGATGCGCGGACCGGCACCCTGGACATCGACGTCGACAGTCACACGATGGCCGCGCGCGAACCCGCTGCCCCACCGGCCGCGGACAGCGAATTCATCACCCGGGATCTGTTCGCCGGATTCCGTGACCGGGCGCTCGGCGCCGAGGAGGGGGCATGCACGTGGACCTGACCGCGGAAGCTCTGATCGACATCGGCCCGGTGATCCCCGTCATCCAGATCCGGGATCCCGAACAGGCCCCGGGACTGGCCAGGGCTCTGGTCGCGGGCGGGATCCGCGTCCTCGAGATCACGCTGAGAACGCCCGCCGCGCTCGATGCGATCACCGCCGCCGCCGCATCGTGTCCGGAGGCCATCGTCGGCGCGGGCACGGTGCTCAACGCCACCGACGCCGAGGAGGCCGCACGCGCCGGCGCGCAGTTCGCGGTCAGCCCCGGACTCACCCGGGAACTGAGTCAGGCCTGTGCCGATCTCGGCCTGCCGCTGCTGCCCGGCGCCGTCACCGCCACGGAGATCATGACCGCGCTGGACCTCGGCCACCGGGCACTCAAGTTCTTTCCGGCCGCCACTTCCGGCGGGGCTGCCGCGCTCGCCGCGCTCGCCTCGCCTCTGCCGCAGGCAGTTTTCTGCCCCACCGGCGGAATCAGCCCCGACAATGCCCGCGATTACCTGGCGCTTTCCAATGTGCGCTGCGTCGGCGGATCCTGGCTGACGCCGGCCGAGGCGATCGAGAAGGAAGACTGGACGCGCATCACGCAGCTGGCGCAGGCCGCCGTGGCGCTCGGCCGCCCCGGGTGAGGCCCGACGGCCGACCGATGTCCAACCGGCTAGACTCCGTCGCATGCCCGGCGACAGGAGCAACTCGCGCACGCCGGCCCGCGAACCACCGTCCAGGACCCTTATGCTCGACATCAGCCGTCTACACGAACTGTTCAAGCCGATCTTCCCGGGTCTGATCGGTCTCGAGTTGCTCGAAGCCGACCCGAACCGGGTGCGGGCCCGGCTCAAGGCCGTTCAGAAACTCTGCACGGGACGCGACACCCTGCACTGGGGCGTCATCGTGGGCATGGCGCAGACCCTGGGCACCGTGGCCGCCGTGCTCAACCTGCCCGAGGGTGCCGCCACCATCGCCCTCGACGAACGGGGCGAGCTCGCCACGAGCGAGG
>JAUIAI010000565.1 GCA_030425615.1 Gammaproteobacteria bacterium | reverse complement strand
TGGCGATCGGACTGACCGTGCGGGTCGAGCAGCGCGAACGCGAGACCTGGCATCAGACGGCCCAGGTGATGTACGAACTGCGGCGGCTGCGGCGCGAGCGCAAGAGCACGGGAGCGGCGGCCGACGCCGGTCCGCCAGCAGCGGACGACCTGTTCGGCGGCCCGGAGCACGCCACTGGCGACGTAGACGTGGTGGCGCTCGTGAACGAGGTTCTGGCGAGTCACCGTAGCTCGGCCGAACGGGCGGGCATCTCACTGAGTCTGCGGTTTCCCCGCGACGGCAGCGCGCGCGCGCGAACCAATGCCATCGGCCTGACCCAGGTGGTCAGCAGCCTCATATCCAACGGTATTCAGTACGGCGCGCTCGGGACGGCGGCTTCACCGCGAGTGCTCGTTGCGGTCACGCCCGTGGGCGATCAGATCCGCATCTCGGTGATCGACAACGGCGTAGGCATTGCGTCGGAGCTGCACCGCAAGGTCTTCGACCCGTATTTCCGGGCGCCGTCCGTCTCGCATCGCACGTCGGGCGCGGGTCTCGGACTGTACTGCGCGGCACGCGTGGTGCAGCAACTCGACGAGCACCGGCTGCAGCTTCGATCGAAGCCCGGACATGGAACGCGGCTGAACGTTTATCTGCCCCGGATCAGGGTCCAGAGCGTGAAGCCGTGTACGAAGGACGAGCCCGTACATCAGGCGTGCTCTTCGGATGTCCGTTGAGTCGCCGGTCGCGCTTCAGTAATCACTCTCCGCGATCTGCCCACTGAAATTCTCGAAGCGCGTGTTCTGGCCGATGAAGGTCAGGCGCACGGTCCCGATCGGACCGTTACGCTGCTTGCCGATGATGATCTCGGCCGTGCCCTTGTCCGGGGAGTCGGGGTTGTAGACCTCGTCCCGGTAGATGAACAGGATCACGTCCGCGTCCTGCTCGATGGCACCCGATTCTCGGAGATCGGACATCACCGGACGCTTGTTCGGTCGCTGCTCGAGCGAGCGGTTCAGCTGCGAGAGCGCGATCACCGGGCACTTGAGTTCCTTGGCCAGTGCCTTGAGCGAACGGGAAATCTCAGAGATCTCCGTAGCACGGTTCTCTCCCGCCCCGATGGCGGACATCAGCTGCAGGTAGTCGATCACGATCAGGCCGAGCTGACCGCTCTCTCGGGCCTGACGCCGTGCACGGCTGCGAAGCTCCATCGAGTTCAACCCCGGGGTCTCGTCGATGAACATCTGCGCATCCTGCATCTTCTTGATCGCGGTGGTCAGCCGCCCCCAGTCCTCGTCGGTGAGGCGGCCGGTCCTCAGGCGTTGCTGATCGATCCGGCCAATGGAACAGAGGGAGCGCTGCACGAGCTGGGCGGCGCCCATCTCCATGCTGAACACCGCGACCGGGAACTGCAGTTCCATGGCGACGAACTCGGCGATGTTCAGGGAGAAGGCGGTCTTGCCCATCGAAGGACGCCCTGCGACGATGACCAGGTCACCGGGTTGCAGACCCGAGGTCATGCGGTCGAGGTCGACGAAGCCGGTGGCGACCCCGGTGACCTCGCTGGCGTTGTCGCGACTGTAGAGCTCGTCGATGCGCTCCACCACCTCGGCGAGCACATTGTCCAGCGACCGGAAGCCCTCCCGACGCCGGTTGCGCTGCTCGTTGATGGCGAGCATCTTGGACTCGGCCTCGTCGAGCAGCTGCGAGGTCTCGCGCCCGAGCGGCTGGAACGCGCTGTGGGCGATCTCCTCCGAGGTCTGGATCAGTTTGCGCAGGATGGCGCGGTCGCGGACGATTTCGGCGTAGCGACGCGCGTTCGCGGCCGACGGCGTCTCCATCGCCAGCTGATTCAGATACCCGATTCCGCCGGGCAACTCATCCGCGTGACCGTCGGCCTGCAGGGCCTCGAAGACGGTGACCACATCGGCGGGGTGCGCGCGATCGATGAGACGTGAGATCTGGCGCCAGATCAGACGGTGATCGCGACGATAGAAATCATCGTCGGACAGGATGTCCGAAATGCGCTCGAAGACGGTGTTCTCGAGCAGCAGGCCGCCTAGCACGGCCTGCTCGGCCTCGACGCTGTGCGGCGGCACCCGCAGCGCCGCGACCTCGGGGTCGGGCGCCGGGTTGAAGGGTTCAGGGTCGGCCATGACCGCCGCACTGCGCGCCACGCAGGTGCGGGCGCGCGTTCATCGGCGGTCGGACCCCCACGGCCCCGCCCTCAGACCGTCTCGCCGACGACGTTGACGTTGATCTCGGCGGTGACGTCGGCGTGCAGCGCCACTCCGACCGTGTATTCACCGACGGCCTTGAGCGGACCATCGGGCATACGCACCATCGAGCGGTCGATGGGATGGCCCATCGCCTTCAGCGCATCGGCGACGTTGAAGTTGGTGACCGACCCGAACAGCCGGCCGTCAACCCCGGCCTTCTCGCTGATCTGAACGGTCAGGCCGTTCAGCCGGGACGCGGCTGCCTCTGCCGTGGCCAGACGCTCGGCCTGAAGCCGCTCGAGCTCTGCCCGGCGCGCCTCGAACTCCGAGATGGCGTCTTTCGTGGCGCGGCGCGCCTTGCCCTGGGGAATCAGGTAGTTGCGGGCGTATCCGTCGCGAACCTTGACCACCTCACCGAGCTGACCCAGGTTGACGACCTTCTCCAGAAGAATGACTTGCATGATCCGTGGCCTCAGTGGTTGTCGGTGAACGGCAGCAGGGCGAGGAAGCGCGCACGCTTGATCGCCACGTCGAGCTGACGCTGATAGCGCGCCGAAGTACCGGTCAGGCGCGCCGGAATGATCTTGCCGTTGTCGGTCACGAAGTCCTTGAGCAGATCGACGTCCTTGTAGTCGATCCATTCCACCTTCTCGACGGTGAAGCGGCAGAACTTCTTGCGCTTGAACAGCGCACTCTGGCCGCGGCGGCCGCGTCGATCCTTGCCCTTGGCGCCTTTGCCTTTGCGTGTAGCCATGATCTCGTAATCCTCGTTTCGGTTCGGTCAATGCCGAGTCGTGAATTGGGTGACGTGCAACAGAATGGCCCCCTGCCCGCGGCCGTCCCGGCCGAGCCTGCGGTGGGCCAGGAAGCCCTGCAGGCCGAGCGGCGTGCCGAGCGCGAGGCCGACCAGCCGCTGGGCGAGGTCTCCGGTGAAACGTCCGGTGATGCTCAGAACCACCCGCCGTTCACCTCCGGCTTCGATCTGTTCCGACTCGTGCTCGAGCACGGCCAGGCAGATCGCGACCCCGGCGGGGGTGTAGCGCAGCGGCTCACGGGATGCCAGAGACGCCTCTAGCCGCACCACATTCGCGGCCGACCCGC
>JAUIAI010000564.1 GCA_030425615.1 Gammaproteobacteria bacterium | reverse complement strand
CGCAGCCTCGGCGCGGGCGGGCAGCGTCGACAGGTCACCGACGACCACCCGTTGTGCTTCGGTCGTGCCCTGCTGGACGATGGCCGCGGGCGTGTCGTCGGCCAGGCCGTGCGCCCGGAGCTGCCGGCAGAGTTCGTGCAGGCCGAGAAACCCCATGTAGCAGACGACGGTCTGGTTCGGCCTTGCCAGACCGCGCCAGTCGAGATCCATGCTGCCGTCCTTCAGGTGGCCGGTGACGAACACGCAGGCCTGAGCATGATCCCGGTGGGTCAGCGGTATTCCCGCGTAGGCGGCAACGCCGAGCGCCGCCGTGATACCGGGGACGACCTGGAAGCCGACCCCGTGTTCGCGCAGCGTCTCGATCTCCTCGCCCCCGCGGCCGAAGACGAAGGGGTCGCCCCCCTTGAGCCGCACGACCCGCTGCCCCTGACCCGCGAAGCGGACCATCAGCTCGTTGATCTCTTCCTGGCGCATGACGTGATGGCTGCGCCGCTTGCCCACGTACACACGCCGGGCGCGGGACGGAACCAGCGCCATGATGGCCTCGGACACCAGATTGTCGTGCAGCACGACGTCGGCCTGCTGCAACAGTCGCAGCGCGCGCAGGGTGAGCAACTCCGGGTCGCCGGGGCCCGTACCGATCAGGGCGACCTCGCCCGGATTGAGGGGGCTGCGGGAGGCGGGCCAGGCGTTCTCCCCGGCGGGTTCGTCCTGCGGCGGCGCCGGTGGCCGGGGCGTACCGCCGTCATCCGTGGTCTCGGTCACGTGGTCTCCTGAGCTTGGGACGCCGCGCCCCGCCACCGGGGCCCGGCGGTCCCGGACGAGAATCCACCGCTGCCACGCAGGTGGACTCGCCGGATTATCATCGCAGACTCGGGAACAGACGGCGGGGGAGATGGAAGAGGAGCTGATCGCCACACGGACGATCGCCTGGCTCGGCTTCGCGGTCGGCGTGCTGTTCGGGGCCGTGGGCAACCGGACGAACTTCTGCACGATGGGCGCGATCTCGGACATCATGCACATGGGCGACTGGACACGCATGCGCATGTGGCTGCTCGCGATCGCGGTCGCCATGGTGGGCGTGTCGCTGTTGCGGGCCACCGGCCTCGTCACCATCGAAGGCTCGCTTTACGGCGGCAACGAAGTGCGCTGGCTCTCCGGCCTGCTCGGGGGCGGCATGTTCGGCGTGGGCATGGTGCTGGCCTCCGGCTGCGGCAGCAAGACGCTGATCCGGATCGGCGGCGGCAACCTGAAGTCCGTCGTCGTGTTCGTCGTCATGGGCCTGGCCGCGTTCATGACCATGCGGGGCATCTTCGCGGTCTGGCGCGTCTCGACGATCGACCAGGTGTCCGTCACCCTCGACGCGGAGCAGTATCTGCCCACCCTGGTCGGCGCCTGGTCGGGCATGGATCCCGCAGCGCTGGCGCTCTGGCTTCCCATGGCCTTCGGCGCTGCCCTGATCGCGTTCGTGCTCGCACACCGGGAGGCACGCACCTTCGACAGCCTGCTCGGCGGCATCGGCATCGGCCTCGCCGTCGTCGCGGGCTGGTATGTCACGGGCCACATCGGCTACGTGCCCGAGCACCCCGAGACCCTCGAGACGGCGTTCGTCGGCACAGCGGGCAACCGGCCGGAGTCGCTGTCCCTGGTGGCACCCTCCGCACAGCTGCTCGAATTGTTCATGTACTGGAGCGACGCGTCCCAGTTCCTGGCCTTCGGCATGGCCGCGGCGCTGGGCATCTTCGCGGGCTCACTGGCCTACGCCGTGATTTCGGGCGGCTACCGGGAGGAGATGTTTCCGAACGCGGCCGACCTCAAGCGTCACGCCCTGGGCGGACTGCTCATGGGCGTGGGCGGCGTCACCGGACTCGGGTGCACCATCGGGCAGGGCCTCACCGGAATCTCCACGCTTTCGGTGGGCTCGTTCATCACGGTGGCGGGCATCGTCATCGGGGCGGCCGCAACGCTCAAGTACGAATACTGGAAGCTCATGCGCGAGTGACGCGCGTCATGCCTGGCAGCCACGTGCCGCGGCAGCCGGCGCCCGCACTGCGCGAGACAGGCGCTTCCGGTCAGCGTCCGTAGGACGAGAACACCCGGGCACGACCGTCGGCGCCCACGAGCAGCACATCGTACGGGTCGACACGTCCGCCGTAGGCGGGCCCGTCCATGCCCGGCGAGCCGATGGGCATGCGGGGAACCGCCAGACCGACCGCCCTGGGCCTCGTCTCCAGCAGGCGCCTGACGTCGGCCGCGGGCACGTGGCCCTCGACGACGTAGCCGTCGACCCGCGCCGTGTGACAGGAACCGTACTCGATGGGCATGCCGAGTTCGCGCCGGATGGCGGAATTCCCGGTGTCGTGGGTCACGACGCGAAAACCGGCGGATTCGAGATGGGCGACCCACTCCGCGCAGCATCCGCAAGTGGGACTTTTCCAGACCTCGACCACGGGCAGCCCGGCGGCCGCGAACAACGGGCTCGCCGCCAGTGCGGCCGCCGCACCCAGGAACCCACGACGGGTCTGCAGATGCTTGGACATCGAATCGTCCTCTTCAGGTTATGACGAAGTCGGACGCCGCCGTGCCCGGCCGGAGTGCGAATCAGGCCGCACCCGCAGACAGGCGCCGAATCGCAGGCGGCTCCGGCAACCATTGCCGAGATGGTACAAGTGTCGTCAGACCGTGGCGACGCAGCCTGCGTCCCGAAAAGGCCATTGCATCAGCCGGAGCCTCAAGAAATGCCAGCCCGAAGCCCCCGAGCCCGCGATCTGGGCCTTCCGTTTCCCGGAACGCCCGGCCCCCACAATGCGATCACCGACGTGCCCGGCGTGCACGTGGGCTATTGCACGCTGACCGACCCGGTGCGTGGCATTCGGACCGGAGTCACCGCAATCGTTCCGCGCGGCGCCGATTCCGAGCCGCGCCCGGTCGCAGCGGGCTGCTTCGCGCTCAACGGCAACGGCGAGATGACCGGCACGCACTGGATCGAGGACGCCGGCACCATCGTCGGTCCGGTGATGATCACCAACACGCACTCCGTGGGGATCGTTCACCACGCGGCCACGCGCTGGATGATCGACACCTACGCCGACTACTTCCGCGAAGAGCACGCCTGGGCGATGCCTGTGGTCGCCGAAACCTACGACGGCGTGCTCAACGACATCAACGGTCAGCACTTCGAAGCCGTGCACGCGCGCGCCGCACTGGATGCGGCCCGGAGCGGGCCGATCGCGGAAGGCTCGGTCGGCGGCGGCAACGGCATGATCTGCTACGAGTTCAAGGGCGGTACCGGCACGGCGTCGC
>JAUIAI010000563.1 GCA_030425615.1 Gammaproteobacteria bacterium | reverse complement strand
TCTCCGACATCGAGCGCGTCGGCCCCGACTCGCCGGCCTCCGACGTCGGCTCGCCCTTCATCACGCTCCACGAGCGCGCGGGAGCCTGCCGCGTTCGTCCTCTCCGGCATTCACCACATCCTGATCGGCTGGGACCATCTCGCCTTCATCGTCGCCACCCTGATCGGTGCCACCCTCGTGCGTGGGCGTGGGCAGCCCTCGAACGTCGACCCGGATACCCGTACCGCGTCGACGGTGTCGGTCTCGACTCCCAGGGAAGCGCTCGGCCGTGTCAGCTGGCTGCTGACGGTCTTCACGATCGCCCACTCGGTCACCCTCGCACTCGCGGTATTCGACGTCGTTTCGCTGCCGGGCGCACCGGTGGAGGCCGCCATTGCGGCAAGCATCGTGTTCGCCGGCGGCCTGAACCTCCAGCGTCGACCGGCTATTCGTCCGGAGCCACTGATCTTCGCGTTCGGTCTCGTGCACGGGCTCGGCTTCGCGCGAGTGATGCAGGAAACCGGCGCCGGTGGTCTGGACAAGACACTCGCCCTGCTCGGCTTCAACCTCGGGGTCGAGATCGGTCAGGTCGTGTTCGCCGCAGTGCTGCTCCTGCCTCTGCTCGCGATCGCCCGCCATCCGCGGATCGCGAGCGGGGTCGCAATCGTCGGCTCGCTGCTCCTCATGATGCTCGGGGTCGCATGGTTCGTGGAGCGAACCATCGGTGCCACCGTGTCATGAGTCCGGTTCTTCCCACCACTCCCCACCCGGAGACACTGATGACCTCACGCTCCTTTCGCAAGGCGATGTTCGTCTTCACCGGACTGCTCGCGTTGAGCGCTTGCGGCCACTCGTCGGTCCAGCAGCGCGATGGCCGGATGAACGACGCCCGGACCGATGTACCCCCCGGTCTCGCAGACGGCGAGATGACCCTCCCCGACGACTACCGCTCCTGGCCCGTCTATCTGGCAGCGATAGACAAGCCGGACAGCGGACAGATCCGTGACATCTACCTCAATCCGATCGGCGATTCCGTCTCCGCGGGTGAACCGTTCCCCCACGGAAGCATCTCGGTCATGGAGATCTGGAAAGTCAAGGTCGGGGAAGACGGCAAGCCGCTCAGCGACGCCGAGGGCCGACTGCTCAGGGACGACCTCTCACTCGTCTTCGTGATGGCCAAGAGCCGGGGTGCGGGCGACAAGGTTGCGCCCGAGCTTCGCAACGGCGACTGGGTCTACTCGGGTTTCGCAGCGGACGGAAAAACGCCCGCCGGGCCGCCCGCGAGCGCGTGTCGCACCTGTCATCTGAAAGCGAGCGGCACCGACTGGATGTTTCGCGTCGATGAGTACCTGGCAAACAGGTCCTCCGTGCGGCGGTGACGGTCGCAGTGCTGCCGACGGGTCCGTGGTTGCCTGGCCGACCCGGCCGTGAATCCGGCCGGGTCACTTCCCGATGCAGAAACGACTGAAGATCTCGCCGAGCAGGTCGTCGGCGGTGAACTCCCCGGTGATGCTGCCGAGCGCGCGGTGTGCCAGGCGGAGTTCCTCTGCCATCAACTCGAAGCCGTCGGCAGCCGCCGGCAACGCGGCGTCCAATCGTTCACCGCATGTCCTCAGCGCCTGCAGATGGCGCTCCCGCGCAATGAACTGTGCCTCGGCCGCACCCTGCCAGCCCGCCAGGGCAAGCAGCCGGCCGCGCAACGCCTCGAGACCGGCCCCCGTCTGCGCCGAGATCCAGATTCGGCCAGATTCGTCCGTCCCGGGTGCGTGACCGGAGAGGTCCACCTTGTTCAGAACGCGGAGTTCGGCCGCACCCGATTCCCGCGCGGTCCTGATCGCCTCGGAGGCGATCGCTCCCGCCTCGTCCCGATCCGGTTCCCGCGCATCGGCCAGCCAGAGCACGACATCCGCCGTGGCGATCCCGCCGCGGGCCCGGTCGATGCCGATCCGCTCGACGGGATCGTCTGTCAGCCTTAGTCCCGCTGTGTCGATGATCTCAACCGGCACCCCTTCGATCTGAACGGTCTGGGCCAGACGGTCGCGCGTGGTCCCGGGCAGGTCGGTCACGATGGCGACTTCCGCGCTGGCCAGCGCGTTGAGCAGTGACGATTTGCCAACGTTCGGCTCTCCCGCGATCACCACCGTCATACCCTCTCTCAAGAGGGCACCCTGCCGCGCCGTAGCCAGGAGGGCGGCCACATCCGACCGGACCGAATCAAGCCGCGCCGCCAGATCGCCCTGGGTCAGCGGGTCTATGTCCTCTTCGGGAAAATCCAGGCAGGCCTCGACGAACATCCGCACTTCGACCAGCGCATCGGCAATCTTCCGGACCCGGTCCGAGAACTCACCGACAAGCGCCCGACCGGCCATGCGGGCGGCCTGAGCGGAACCGGCATCGATGAGATCGGCGACCGCCTCGGCCTGCGCAAGGTCGAGCTTTCCGTTGAGGAAGGCCCTTTCGGTGAACTCCCCGGCTCGTGCCAGCCGCAGGCCCAGCCCCTTTCCGGCCTCCAGCACGGCACGCAACAGGAGTTGCATGACCACGGGTCCGCCATGGCACTGCAGTTCGAGCACATCCTCGCCGGTGTAGGAATTCGGTGCCGGAAAGCGAATCGCCAGGCCCTGGTCGATGACCTCGCCTGCCGCATCGCGAAAGGGCCCGAAGTGGGCATGACGTGCGATGAGCGGGAAATCGAACAGGCGCGAAACGAGCGGCGACAGATCGCACCCGGAGACCCGGATGACACCGATGGCACCCCGGCCCGGAGCCGTTGCCGGAGCGACGATCGGGTCGTCGCCCGGCGACTCGCCGCTCAGGACTTCACGATCTTGCGGGTGATCACCCACTGCTGCGCGATCGAATACAGGTTGTTCACCAGCCAGTACAGCACGAGGCCGGCCGGGAAGAAGAAGAACATGACCGAGAACACCATCGGCATGATCATCATGATCTTCGCCTGCACGGGGTCCGGTGGCGTGGGGTTGAGCTTGACCTGGACGAACATGCTGGCAGCCATGAGCAGCGGCAGTACGTAGAACGGGTCAGGACTGGCAAGGTCGTGAATCCACCCGATCCAGGGAGCGTTGCGCATCTCCACGGACGCCAGCAACACCCAGTACAGGGAAATGAAAACCGGGATCTGCACGAGAATCGGAAGGCATCCGCCCAGCGGATTGATCTTCTCCGTCTTGTACAGCTCCATCATCTTCTGATTCAGCTGGACCCGGTCGTCGCCATAACGCTCGCGCAAGGCGGTGAGTCGCGGTGTGACGGCCTTCATGCGCGCCATCGACCGGTAGCTCGCGGCCTGCAGCGGGAAGAAAACAGTC
>JAUIAI010000562.1 GCA_030425615.1 Gammaproteobacteria bacterium | reverse complement strand
CACGAAACGTACCCACCGGCGATCACGAAATCGCCATGCGCCAGGTTCTTGACGTTCATGACGACCCAGACCAGAGCGAGTCCGTAGGCGGCCAATGCGAACAGCGCGCCGATCATCAGCCCGTCCAGAATGATCTTGGCATTCAGAACGGGGTAATCGACGAGCATGCCGAAGTTGGAAATCAGCGCATCCATGCCCCAGGCATCCCCTCAGAAAGCGGCCCGCAGGCCGCCGCTGCGCGGTTCTTCGCCGCGCAGAAAAACCCTCGGGCGCGGCGGAGGTCTCCGCCGCGCCCGAGCGCTGCCTTCGATGTGGCCTACTGCTTCGCCGAACGCGGCCAGTTCACCTTGTGCGAGGCGAACTTCGATGGCGCCACGACGTTGTACTCACCGTCCTGGATCTGGCGAAGCACCATCGGCTTGGCAACGTTGTTGCCCGCCTCCGAGAACCTGATCTGACCGTAGAACGTGGTCAGATCGGTCGCGGCGAGCGCGTTGCGCAGTGCTTCCTTGTCGAGTGATCCCGAACGCTCGAAGGCGTCCTTGAACACGTAGACCGCGGCCGAGGCCTGCGCGGTCTGGTAAGGCACCGACTTGTCGGCGTACTCGGGGAAGGCTGCCTTGAACTCCTTGTCGTAGTTGCCCGCACTGCCGAAGATCGGATCCTCGTACGACAGCGTCTCGGCCCATTGGGTGGGACACAGGATGTCGTTCGCCGTATCGCCGAACTTGCCCGTGACGTCGGCCGCCTCGCAGTGCGTGACGGCGATCATCGGGACATCGATGCGCATCTCGCCGATCTGGCGCACGGCCGTGGCCGCTCCCTTCGAATGACCGCTGACCGCCAGCAGATCGGGCTTGAGTACCTTGACCTTCGTGAGGATCGCGCTCATGTCGGAGAGATCGCGCGGCAGCTTCTCGTCGATGACGACGTTCATGCCGAACTTCTTGGCGTCGGCCACGACGCCTTCGCGCACATCGAGCGAGAACGGATCGTTCTCGACTGCAACCGCCACCTTGACCGATGAGGGGTCTCTACCCGCCTCCTTGGCCTTTTCCGCGGCCAGCTCGATCGAGGAAGCCAGATACTGCTCGGACGTGGAGAGCACGGCGAACAGGTACTTGTAGCCCTTGTTGAACAAGGAACGGGAAGCCCCCTCGGCCTCGACCATAGGGATCTGATATTTCTCCGTCACCGGCGCGATGGCCTTCGTGAGACCCGAGGAGTACGGGCCGAGCATGTACTGAACGCCGTCCTGGTTGATCAGACGCTCCGCCAGGGTGGCGCCACGGTCGCCCTTGGATTCGTCGTCGTAGTAGATGACCTTGAAGTCGTAGCACTTGTCGCCGATCTTGACGCCGCCGTTCTCCTTGATCTTCTGAATGGCGAACTCGTAGCCGTTCTTGGCGTGGATGCCGTTGGTGGCGTACTTGCCGGTCAGCGAGATCGCTGCGCCCAGCACGAGATCTTCGCAGGCGGCCTGCGCCGAACCCGCAGCGGCGAACGCCGTCACGGCCACTGCCGCGAATGCGGTTGGCTTGAGTTTCATGTCTCTCTCCGTTCTCAGGGGAACCATACTCGGACCCCGCGCTTTCGTGGCGCGAGCCCGAAGCTTGGGACTACTCTACCCGAAACCCGGAGCAAGCCCAACCCGGGCGGCGTACCGCCCGTTTATTGCAGCGCATCAACGATTGACGGTCACAGGCTTCTCATCTGCGCTGATCAGCTGGTAGCAACGGTCTCTACCAGGACGACGTTCGACCTCCTGGTTCGGCGCGCAAGCGGCCGGAACCGCGCGCGGTCCGATCGTGCCGGTGACCGGAAGGCAGTAATCCGTGTTGCCGCGGTTGTCTGCGTTGAATGTCGTCCCGACCGGGCAGCCGGCATCGGGCTGGACCCGTGCGCCGCGCTGACGCGGTCGGTAGCAGCGCGCCTGACTGCCGTTGTTGCGCGTCTGGAGTTCATAGCCCCCCGGGCATCCGTACCAGGCCTGGGCCGACGGCACGACGCCGGGCAAAGGCCCGAGAAGACCGAGCGCGGCGACGGCGACGCCGCCTCTCAGCGTGTTCAGGGTCAGACGGTTCATGGCTTGCACACTCCTTTCCGTTCGAGTCGGGTTCGGGCCGCGGACGCTATCCGGACCCCGCGTTCGGCGACCGCGTCCGATGCGGCCACACGCAGCGAACGATAGGGGTCCGTGCGGGTCGAACCCATCCTCCGAACGGAGGGGTTGCCGGTGACAAGTGAGATGACAGACTGGCCCGCGACACCACCGCCAACTTCGACGCGATCCCCGAGGCCCGCGCATGAACCGACGGCCGTTCGTCTCTCGTACCCGGCGCCTCACGACGGTCCTGTTCGTGTGCTCCACGCTCCCGGCCCTGCAGTCGGCGATGGGAGGGTCGGCCGAGGCAGCCCCGCCGAACAGGACCGGACAGGCGACCACGACCGTTCCGGCTCCCGCCTTTCTGAGCCGACTCGCGAGCCAGGGCATCCGTGCGACGGAGCACGGCGGTGCCGCCGCACGGCGTCACGAGTCCGGATGCATGCATGATCGTGGGGGTCGGTTCACGGCGACCGCCGGCGGACCGGGCGCCCGTCGGACGTGCTCGTTCGATCTGCTTCCCGGCGTGACCGCCCTCGCGCCCGGCTGGCGCATCGCACGCCTTCACTGGAGCGGCGATGTGGAAGCGCTGTCCTCGCGCCGTGGTTCCGACGACTCGGGATTGGCCCTGACCCGGATCACGCTCGCACGACCGGTCAGAGCCGGCGAGCGCTACGAGGTTCGCCTGGTGGCCGTCGTGTTCGAAGGCCCGACCGGTCGAAGCTGGCCCGAGGCTTTGATCTTCTGATCGCAGGCCGGCAGCCTGAGCAGCACGACAGTCCCCGTGGCGACACGCTCGATCGTCAGCGTCGCCCCCATGGACCGGGCCCGCGCACGCATGTTGACCAACCCTCGGCCCGCGCCCGGGAGACTGCGCAGCGACTCGTTTGCATGCCTGCCTCCATCATCGGCGATCCTGAGTTCCAGCGCGCCCCCGGTCTGGCCCAGCCTCACGCTGAGCCGCCGCCCGCCGCTATGCCGCACCGCATTGCTGACGGCCTCCTGTGCGACCCTGATCAGATCGAGCAGCCGGTCGGCGTCGAGATCGACCCATGAGGGGGTATCGCCGATCCGCCATTCCAGCACCATACCCGCGGAAGCAGCCTGCCGTGCGAACCGCTCCCTGAGCACGCCGAAGGCCATACCCGGCTCGCGCGCACCGGGTCCGGCCGCGGCGATGATCATCCTCATCTCCAGTTGGGCG
>JAUIAI010000561.1 GCA_030425615.1 Gammaproteobacteria bacterium | reverse complement strand
CCAGCCCTGTTCCTCCTCGCTCAGCGAGTTCCAGACCCGTTTGGAAATCAGCACGCTGCCGATCTGGTGGACATGATCGGTGACCGTGACCTGCGGCGCTTCCTTGTGGTAGCCGACCGCGATGCCGTAGACCGTTGGCCAGGTCACGGCCGAGACGTTGCCCGTCTTCAGTGCAGGCATGGTGTCGGTCGTGCCCAGCGGGATCGCGGTACCCCCGGCGGCCTGCATGTAGAGGGTGTCGGTCTTGGTGGGGGCGGTACGGATCTTCACGCCCGCGAGGTCGGCCGGCGTCTTGATCAGGGACTTGCCGAAGATGATCTGCTGCCCCACCTCGACGAAGCCGAGCGACTTCACGTTCGCCGCGTCCATCGCGGTCTCGAACGTGTTCAGCAGGTACTTGTCGGCGACGCAGTCGGCCTGCGCGACGGAATCGAACGCATAGGGGAGGCGAGCAGGCCGTACTCGGGCACGACCAGCGACGTGGCGGTGTTCGAGAAGAAGCCGATGTCCAGCCGGCCGCGCGCCACCTGGCGGATGGCGGTCTGCTCGTCGCCGAGCTGGCTGGCATGGAAGTGCTTGATCGTGAGCTTGCCGCCGGAGAGTTCCGCGACCTTGGCGGCGAACGCATCCGCGATCTTGCCCCACGGCGTCTGCGCCGGAGCCGCGCCATAGGATCGCAGCTCGACGGCAGCGGCCGGCAGACTCAGGGTGACGGCGAGCGCGGCGAGCGCCAGGGTGGTGGCGGGTCGGGATCGGGACATGGTTCTCTCCTCGGTTGAAGGTCGGGCCGGCGGCCGGACGGTGGTGCCCTCGGCCGGTTGGGATTCCGTGGCGGGGTCAGTGTTGCGCTCAGGTACGCGAGGCCGGCCACAACGCCGGCGGAACTTGCTCGCGCAGCAGCTGCGGCGTGGTCGAGCCGCACGTCATGCGCTGCATCTCTCGGTAGTGCGGTCCGTAGTCGAAGGTGGCGTAGTGCTGGGTGGCGAAGTTGTCCCAGATCGCCACCGAGTCCTGCTCCCAGCGGAACCGGCAACTGAACTCCGGCTTCTTCACCCAGTCGGCCATCATGCGAAGCAGCTGATCGCTGAGATCGGGGTGGATGCCTTCCAGCCGCATGGTCCAGATGGAATTGACGAACAGCGTCAGACGGTTCGTGACCGGGTGGGTGATGACGGCCGGGTGCGTGGCGCTGGGGTTCCGTCTGACCATCTTGAGTTCTTCTTCGAGCACGTCGCCATACGGTTTGCCGTCGCGCACCCGTCCTTCGGCGAACTTGCGGTAGTTGTCGTTCAACCGGAACGACCAGGGCAGATCGTGGCGGGCATCGAGCGCAAGGAGCAGCCTCTGGAAGTCCGGGCCCAGGGCATCGAAGGCGGCCGCCGTGCTCGCCCAGAGCGTGTCACCGCCCGAGGGCGGAATCTTCACGGCGCGCAGGATCGCCACGCGGCTCGGCCGCTCCCGGAACGTGACGTCTGTGTGCCAGCGATCGGTCTCGGGGCGTACGTTGCCTTCGTGCCGGATCACCTGGATCTGCGGATAGCCCTCGACGTGGGGGAAGAACTCGTGGTTCTCCATGTCGCCGAAGGATTCGCCGAGGCGAAGATAGGCGTCGGGCTCCAGCGGCTGGTTCCGGAAGAAGATGACATGGTGCTTCCAAAGCGCCTGCCGGATCTCTTCGTAGACCGCCGGGTCACGGATGTCGTTGAGATCCACGCCCGAGACGGTTGCGCCGATGACCGGCGACATCGGCTCGACCGAGATGCGCTCGAATGTCATGATTGTCTCTCCCCAGCGCCGCCGGTCCGGGACTCCGGAGATGGCGGATGTCGCCGGATTGCCAGAATCCGGTAATTGTTCCGGGGCCGTTCGATAGCGGTTCCGTGGACGGTTGCCGCCCTGACGGAAGACGTTTCAGTCATGACCGAAAAGCCCGGCCACACGCGGGTCCCCTGGCCGGACAGGCCGTCCCGCACGCACTACGACGTGATCATCGTCGGCGGTGCGATCATGGGCTCGGCCACCGCGTGGTTCCTCGCCGCGAACCCCGATTTCGACGGCACGGTGCTGATGCTCGAACGGGATCCGTCGTTCGAGTGGTGCTCGACCGCGCACACCAACTCGTGCATCCGGCAGCAGTACTCGTTCGCGCTGAATGTGCGGATCTCCCAGTATGCCGCCGACTTCATCTCGAACCTGCGCGAGCGCATGGGCGGCGACGACCGGATCCCGGAACTCGCCATTCGCAGTTTCGGCTACCTGTATCTGGCCGCGGACGAGACCTTTGCGGACGTTCTGAGGCAGAACCACCGTGTGCAGCGCGAGGCGGGAGCGGCCACCGAACTGCTCGATGCCCAGGCCATTCGCGCCCAGTGGCCGTTCTACCGGGTGGACGACATCGTCCTCGGCTCGATCAACCGGGTGAACGAGGGATACTGGGACGGCAGCACGGTCTTTCACTGGCTTCAGCGTCAGGCCCGCGAGCGCGGCGTCGAGACCGTGGCGAACGAGGCGGTGGCCATGACACTGAACGCCGCGGGCGACAGGGTGCTGAGCGTGACCCTGGCCGGCGGCGAGGTCGTCACCTGCGGCGCGGTGGTCAACGCCAGCGGGCCGCGGGCCGCGCGGACGGCGGCCATGGCAGGCATCGTCCTGCCCGTGGAGCCGCGCAAGCGCTACAGCTGGATCTTCAGGGCCGCAGAGCCGCTGGATCGCGATCTGCCGCTGACCATCGATCCCTCCGGCATCCACGTTCGCGAGAACGGCGGAGGCACCTATCTTTGCGGAGGTCACCCCGAGCCGGACCCGGCCGTGGATCCGGGCGACTTCACCATGGATCGTGATTTCTTCGAGCAGGCCGTCTGGCCGGTGCTGGCCGCGCGCATTCCCGCGTTCGAGCGAATCCGTGTCACCCACGAGTGGGCGGGTCACTATGCGTACAACACGCTGGACCAGAACGCCGTCGTCGGTCCGCATCCGGTGGTGACCAACTTCATCTTCCAGAACGGCTTCTCCGGGCACGGCCTGCAGCAGTCGCCCGCGATGGGCCGGGGCGTGGCCGAGTGGATCACCTACGGCGCGTACCGAAGCCTCGATCTGACCCCGTTCGGCTTCGAGCGCATCATGCGCGGCGAGCCCATTGTCGAGCGGGCGGTGATCTGAACCGGAGAGCAAAGTGAAACTGAACGACGAGGAGCGGGCCATGCTGGCCGGCGAGTCCGGGCCGGCCAGGCAATGGGCGCTGGAGCACCAGCTTCAGGTGGGCCGCATGTTCGATGCTCCCGACATGGTCGCCGTCAGCCAGGCACACA
>JAUIAI010000560.1 GCA_030425615.1 Gammaproteobacteria bacterium | reverse complement strand
TTGCCTTGGTCGTCCTTGTCCAAAAGCACGAGAGAGTGCAAAATGGCGGTCTGGTTGTGGGCCGTGAACACGTCGGCGATTTCCTGGGCGTCGGCCAAAAGGTCGCCATCCGCGTAGGCGGATTCGCTCAGGGACAGATTGACCTTGACCAGATTGGACAGCCCGGTCACGGCTCCGATGTGCTCGGTGCGCTTGGTGTAAGCCATGTGTGAATACCAATATTAGGGGTTGCTTATGAGCCGCATGTACCCGAACTGGCGGATCAGCGTCGCCGCTGTGATCGTCCCGCCGCTCGTGGGATTGCTGGTGGGCGCGCTGTGTACCGTCCTTATGGGGCCAGTAGGTTGGTTCTTTGGGATTCTTGCGTGGGGGGCGACATATAATTACGGCTTTGTACCGCTCCAGTACTCGCACCGGAACGTACCGCCCGAGAAACCTGGTCAATAACCCCTTGCATTTCCTTGCTCCCCGCTTCCAGCTTGGAAGCTGACACCAGAGCCGTTCGCCCCGCCTTGCTCGACAGGATCACGGTCAGTAGAAACGCTCCGCCACCAGCAGCCGACGTGGTGGCCAAGTCTGCACCCAAGCCATAGCCAGCCGCTCCCGCGAACAGCAACGGCGTCAGCAGCCGCGCACCCGTGGAGGGGTTTTCCATGTACTGGCCAGCACGCTTGATGTGCTGCATGAGCTTCTGGAACCCCTCGATTTCTGCCTTCGCATCGCCCTTGAAGAACGACGGAATCGCGTCCTTGTACTTCTTGATCTCGTTGGCGAACGCGGCCGGCGAGAACACGCCATTTTGCGCATTGGGGCCACTGGTCGCCGCTTCGTAGGCTTCCCGCAGAATCCCCACCCGCACCGCCTCGCGGCCCTCGTCGTTCAGGGCGTCGTACAAAGCGGCGGCGCGATCCTTCTTGCCACCCTTCACCCACCGGGAAATGATCCGCTCCGGCTCGGCCGTGTCCAGCACCGTCGAAATGCCCACACCCTGCCCCTTCTTGTACGGCACGACGTTGGACTGGTAGAACTTCTTGGCCCGCTGGTACTTGTCCAGCGTCTCGCCACCGATCTGACGGATACCGGCTTCCAGGTCATCTTCCAGCGCCCTGCGCAGCGGCTCGAACTTCTCCACGCCCTTCTTGCCGATCACGGCACCCGGCGCGTACATCGAATCAATCAGGTCGCTGAGGTTGGCGCGCACGAGTTCCCGAATCTGCGAGTACGTCAGCTTGCCCTCGTGGGAGAACGGCTCCAGTGCATCAATGCGCCGCTGGATATCGTCGGTCAGTCCGGGGTTTTCCAGCGCGATCTGTTCCAGTCGGGTGATCTGTTCCTTGGCCAGCCGGGCCATGTTGGTCAGCGGGATGATGCCGTAGTCGTCCGCTTCCCGCGTGACCTGGTTGAACATCTCGCGGGCAATCTCCCTGCGCGTCTGAAACTCGCGCTGGGCCGACTTCTGAATCACGTCGCCCACGTCCTGCCCAACATCGCCGGAACGCTCCAGCAGCCTCTCAGCGGCCACACGGGCCTGATTCGTCTGACGCTCCCGTACACGACCCATGCCGATAACAGGGACACTCTCCAGTGTGGTTTCCAGTTTCGGCAGAATCGCCCCGCCACTGGCATCGCCCGCCGTCATGGCCACGCCGAATCGGTCGGCCTCGTCAAAAGCTTCCTGCACGGGGTTATCCACACCCTGACCGACACGACCACGAAGCATGTTCACGCCCTTGCCAAGACCGCTCATGATCGCGGAACCAGCCGCGCCACCAGCCGCGCCGAACGCGGCATTGGTCGCCTTGTCCGACAGTAGGTTTTCACCCGTGGCCGGCATGGCTGCGCCAATACCCGCACCGGACAGGGCAGCGGTGCCGAGTCGCATCCCTGCACCACCAGCAACGCCACCGGGCACGGCCACGGTGCTCAACAGGTTTCCCGTGAAACGGCCCGGATTCAGTGCCCCACGATCCGCCTCGTACTGGCTGATTTCCTCGGTGATCCGGTCGGTATAGGACTGCGCCGAACCCGGTTCAGCCAGGCCAAGCCGTTCGCCGGCCATGAGCGCAAGCTGCTTGCCGCCCTGCGCCACGTCCATGAATCCCCGGCCAAGGTCAACCATGAAGTTACCGCCAAGGTCGGGATTGGCATACGGGTCAGGGATCTCCGGGGCGCTCTGTGCGGATGCCGCCTTCAGCTTGCGGCGAGCCAGCAGTTCAGCGCGGATATCGCCACTGTCGAGCGCGGATTGAATCTCCCGGCGGATTTTCAGTTCCTCACGGGGCGTCATCGCTGCTGCTGCCTCATCTGCTCCAGTTCGCGCATGATCTCATCGTCCGACATGTCATCCACGCTGCCGGACTTCTTTTCAGGAACCAGCAGGTTCCCCGCCGGCGGGGTTTCCCCGAACGTATCGGCAAAGGCCTGCGATCGAATCGCGTCAAAGCCATCCAGCATGTCCAGAAGGCGGGTCATGTTGGATCGCAACTGGTCCGCGCTCTGGAACTGGTCGAAACTGCCGAACACGGCTTGCAGGAACGCCAGTTCCCGCTCCGTGATCTGGCCAAGCGCACCACCCGTCGGAGAGGAGTCGCGCATCTGCTGCAACTTGTCGAAACCGACCACCGCCTTGATGGTGTCCAGGGTCCGGGCCATGTCGTAGGCCGGCGTTCCCGGAACCGCCTCGGCGATGCGACCCGACCAGCCGGAAGTCCAGAACCCGCTATTGCCCAATGCCTCGTTCAGCTTCTCGCGGAGCAAGCCGCGCTGCATGGTCAATTCCTGGTATGCCGCCTTGGCTTTCGGGAGGTTCGCCGCCCGCTCGCCTTCGGTCTTGCCGCGTACCTTCTCCGATTCCGCCCCGGCAATGTCCTTCGGCAGGACACTGACGATGTTTCCCGTGGTGTTGTCGATGATCCCCCACTCGGTGCCAAGGTCAACGCGACTGGTGCCGCCGGCAGGACTGAAACCTTCAGGCAGGTCAACGGATTTGATCTGACCGCCCTTGCCCAACTGGAACAGGCCAAGTTCACCATTCGGGCCGACAGCACGAACAGGGCTCAGGCCGTACTCCACGCCGGTATCGCCCGACGCCAGGATATTCCCCTGGATCGTCTTGAACGCATTGGCCGGGTCGGCCATCAGAATCCCGGTGTGGTTCGGGTCCAGCCCCTCGGACGCGGCGTAGTTCTGCAACGCGAGTTCCTGCGCACGGCGGGCCGCATCGTCGTCGGCCATCTGGTCCTGCGTCTGCTGGAACTTCATGTAGTCAAGGCCCATCCTCGGGTCGAGCGCCATGATGTTCTGGCCGATC
>JAUIAI010000559.1 GCA_030425615.1 Gammaproteobacteria bacterium | reverse complement strand
CTCGTCGTACGGCGAAACCCGGGTCGGAGCCGCGACCGGCGCCGGCTCCATCATGCCCAGCCCCGCCAGGGTATGCAGCTGGTTGGCCGTCCGCCCGCTGGCCGCATAGGTCAGATCCCAGTTCAGTTGGGACAACGTCGTACCCAGGGTCTTGCCGCCGACCACGGTATGGCATTGCTGGCACTGGGAGCCGGACGGATAGATCCAGGTCTGTCCGTCGATGTTCACGCGGGTTTCGTCGCGCACTCGTACCGCCTCGGTCTGATCCTCATTCCAACGGTAGCTGTAGCCCGCCCAGTTGGCCGTGTCGGTGTGGCGCATCATCAGCCGGGTTTCGATCAGGCGGCCGTTCAGTCGGAAAGACTTCATCAGCACCGAGCCCACCGGGAAGTCGAGCTGACCCTGCGCGTTGATCCGAATCCGGGTGCCATCGGGAATCGCGAGCCAGCGATCCTTCGTTGCGCCTTCGGACCAGAACGGGGCCCTGGGCTGGTACGGCACCATGACGTCCAGCACCTTGCTTGGGTCGTCCGGGGCGACGCACCCGGTTTCGCTGAGCCGCTCGGGCACGGCATCGCCGCGCTGGCCGGTGGGGACCAGCTTGAAGATCCGCGTTCCCGTCGGCGCGTAGATCAGGAAGTAGATCTCGCCCGCGTTGTCCTCGGCGAAGGCCACCGGGTTACCCGGCGTCTGGGCGATCAGGTTCTCGCGCTGGCGGTTGCCGCGGAGCACGTGGATCTGGCTCTGTGCGTAGTCGGCGAACACGAAGTCGCCTGCAAGGCCGGGCAGTGCGCTGCCCCGGTAGACGTATCCGCCGACGACGGCTGCGAAATTGTTGTTCGGGTATTCGTAATAGGGCGGAAGGAGCGGCTCGCCCTCGGGAGAGAACGTGCTGCACGCGCTGCCGCCGCCGAAGCAGCCGCTGCCCTCGCGGATGCTCCAGCCGAAGTTGCCGCCTCCCGGCCCGATCCGGTTGATCTCCTCCCATGCCTCGTGACCCACGTCACTCAACCAGATGTCCGGCACTGCCGAGGCCCGGTCGAAACTGAACCGCCAGGGGTTGCGCAGGCCGGTGGCCAGCCACTCCGGGCAGTCGAGGCGGCTGGTGCCGTTCGTGCAAAGCGGATTGCCCCGGTGTGGGTTGCCCACGGGTACCTCGAAGGGGGCATCGGGCCGGGTGTTGCTCACGTCGTAGCGTAGGAGCTTGCCGTGCAGATCTTCCGGATCCTGCACCCGGTTACGCGGATCACCGAACTCCCCGTCGCCGACGGAGACGTAGAGCAGTCGGTCCGGTCCGAAGGCCATCCGCCCGCCCAGATGAATCGCCGTCGAGTGATCGATCCGCTGGATGACGATCTCGCTGGCCGGATCCACCCGGTCGCCGCGCACGGTCATTCGTGAGATGACGGCCTGCAGTGGCGAGGCGCCGTTGCCGGTGTAGTGCAGATAGACATGGCCGTTGGTGACGAAGTCCGGATCCAGGGTGAAGCCGATCAGACCGCCTTCGAACTCCAGGCCTGTGAGACGGTCCCGGAGGTCGGCGATGAGCCGGGCGTCCGAGCCGTCGCCGTTCGTCGTGAAACGGTAGATCCGGCCATCCCGGGTATGCGTGAACCAATGGCTGCCGTCCCCTCGCGCCTGTTCGAGATTCAGAAGGGCTCCTTCGAAAGGCAGGGACGGGTACATGGGCTGTTCGCGTACGATGCCGCCACCCGGTTCGCCAGGGGCGAGGCAACTCGCATTGGCCGGGCGCCGGTCGAGCCCGAGCGAGGTGTCCACCACGGGAACCGCGCCGCTGCCGCCGCCGCCGTCGACCGGAGACCCGTCGCCCCCCGCCGCTCCTCCGCCGGCGCCGCCGTCGGTGCCGGATCCGTCGCCGGATCCGTCACCGGATCCAACGCCGGAACCACCGTCAGCGACCGCGTCGTCCGAGCCGACGTCGGTGGGCGCACCGCCCCCGCCGCCGCAGGCCGCGAGCGCCGTCACCAGGAGGAGGCTCGCGAAAAATCGGATCGGGCGCGCGGCAGAGCCGGCGGACGGCAGCTTCGACATCGTCACTCCTGGTCGGTCCCGCGGCCGGTTCGTGGCGGCCGGCGGGCGGCTTCTTATTGATTGAACGCGGCGAATGATAGCCAATCGGCCTGAGCGGCCGCTCGTCGTCGAGATCGCAGGCCGGCGGCTTGAACTCGCCGCAGATGCCCATACTTTCTGATTAAGTCAGCCGGCCGCCGTCACGGGCGGCTGGTCATCGACGCCGGGCCCGATGTCCGGCGCGGCAGAAGGAATCCGGAAACATGCGAATCGAGAAACTCACGACCCAGTTCCAGCAGGCGCTCGCCGAGGCTCAGAGCCTGGCACTGGCCAAGGACAACCAGTACATCGAGCCCGTGCACCTGCTCGCCGCCATCGTCCAGGATGCCGGAGGCACGGGTCGCGCCCTGCTGGAGCGGGCCGGAGCGCGCCTGGTGGCCCTGGAGAAGGGCCTGGCCGGCGCCATGGATCGTCTTCCCCAGGTGACCGGAACCGGCGGAGAGGTCCAGGTCGGACGGGACCTCGTGAACCTGCTGAATCTCGCCGAGAAGGCCGCGATGAAGCGTGGCGATCAGTACGTCGCCACGGAGATGTTCCTGCTCGCCCTGACTGAGGACGGCGGAGCGAAGGCCGGAGAGGCGGGCCGCCTGTTGCGGGAGGCCGGTGTCAGCGAGGCCGCCCTTGGCGCAGCCGTCGAGGCCGTCCGGGGTGGACAGGCTGTAAATTCATCCGACGCCGAAGGGCAGCGGGAGTCGCTGAAGAAGTACACGATCGACCTCACCGAGCAGGCCCGGGCCGGGAAGCTGGATCCGGTCATCGGGCGGGACGACGAAATCCGTCGCGCGATCCAGATCCTGCAGCGGCGCACGAAGAACAATCCGGTGCTCATCGGCGAGCCGGGTGTAGGCAAGACGGCCATCGTCGAGGGTCTGGCGCAACGTATCGTCAACGGTGAGGTGCCCGACACCCTCCGCGACAAGCGGGTGCTCGTGCTCGACATGGCCGCGCTCCTGGCCGGCGCGAAATACCGCGGCGAGTTCGAGGAGCGGCTCAAGGCCGTTCTGAAGGAGGTCGCGGCCGAAGAGGGACGGATTATCGTCTTCATCGACGAGATCCACACCATGGTCGGCGCGGGCAAGGCGGAGGGGGCGATCGATGCCGGCAACATGCTGAAACCGGCCCTCGCGCGCGGAGAGCTGCACTGCATCGGTGCCACCACGCTCGACGAGTACCGCAAGTACATCGAGAAGGATGCCGCGCTCGAGCGCCGCTTTCAGAAGGTG
>JAUIAI010000558.1 GCA_030425615.1 Gammaproteobacteria bacterium | reverse complement strand
CACTTCCTGCAGGATCTTCAGCTGGGCCACCGACAGTTCGGTGTGACCGATCCGGTTGGCGGGGACCTGGAACAGGTACTCGAACAGCGCGATGCCCCAGCTCACGAGCGCTGCAATGAGCCACGGCTTGTCATTGAGTTCCTTCAGATGCGCGTACCAGGCGAACGTCATGAAGACGTTGCTGATGACGAGCAGAACCACCGTCCATCCGATGACCGGCATGACCCACTCTGCAATCAGTGGAAGCCGAACCCAAACAAACACCGGGCCGGCCCCGCTGAGCGAGCCCGGCCCGGTGTGGGTGTGCTTCCGAACGCCGTGATTCTAAGGCCGGCGCGATGGGGGCGTCAGCCGTGCACGACCACCTCGCGATCCAGCTCGGCGTCGAACTCGCGCAGGCGCCGCCGTGCCCAGGCGTCGGCCAGCCGCGCAGGCGTCTGTCCGCTGCGGTCGGCCAGCGTCATGACGGCCTGGGCGCGGGTGGCGATCTCGTCGATGGCCGTCTGTACGGTCACTTCGTCGCCCCGACCGAGGTGCGCCAGCCCGACACGGATGATGCCGCCGGCGTTGACGAGGAAATCCGGCAGATAGGTGATGCCTCGACCCACCAGCCGCTCACCGTCCGCGCTGGTGGCGAGCTGGTTGTTCGCGGCGCCGCAGATCAGCCGGGCGCGCAGCGCGGGAATCGTGCGTTCGTTCAGCACGGCACCGAGTGCGCAGGGTGCGAAGATGTCGCAGTCCACCGCTGCGATCTGGCCGACACCGACGACCTCGGCGTCCAGCAGGCGTGCCGCCCGTTCGGTTCGGGTCGCGTCGACGTCGGCCACCACCAAACGGGCACCCTCGCGGGCCAGGTGCTCGGCCAGGGAATAGCCAACCGATCCCAGTCCCTGGATGGCCACCGTGCGGCCGGCCAGGCTTTCGTTGCCGAAGACATGCGCGGCGCCGGCCCGCATGGCGATGTGCACCCCCATGGCCGTGTAGGGGGAGGGGTCGCCGTCGCGGCCGTCGTCGTCCGGCAGGCCGCCGACGTGCGCCGTCCGGGACCGGATCGTCTGCATGTCGGCCACGCTGGTGCCGACGTCCTCGGCGGTGATGTAGCGACCGGCCAGTGACTCGACCGCATCACCGAAGGCGCGCAGTACCGCTTCGCGATCGGGCATCGGGTCGGGCTGGATCAGGACGGCCTTGCCGCCGCCGAACGGCAGGCCGGCGAGGGCGTTCTTCAGGCTCATGCCCTCGGACAGACGCAACGCGTCGGTCAGCGCCGCCTGTACGTCCGGGTAGCGCGTGAACCGGCAGCCACCGTAGGCGGGGCCGCGCGCGGTGTCATGGATGGCGATCACGCACTGCATGCCGCTCGGCTCGTCGGAGACGAACAGTACGCGCTCGTGGGGAGATTGGGGGTGTTCGGGATTCGCGAACGGATGGTCGATGACCGATGCCTGGGTGGGCATTGCAGACTCCTTCATCTTGGGCGATCGCGCTCGTGACGCTCACGCCGGTGCGAGGAACCGCCGGCGGTGGGTAGGCCGACGGGGATTCACACAGCCTGCGCGCGAGGGTAGGGCGCGCGCTGTGTCGAAATGCCATCTTGCGCCCAAACGCGCGACATGCGTGAGTCGCTCTGTGACGGACGTGGTCTTGGTGGCGACGAAGGCGGTCTTGTGCGTCGCAGCATGACTGCGGCCACGCCGCGCCCGCTGCTTCAGCGGGCGAGGTCAGCGAAACGGATGCGGGCCGTCGTGCCGGACGATCGATTGCGCGGTGCTGGAGAACGCGCCGTTGCGCCAGTCGTGAACCATGAAACCCCTGGGCTCGAGCATGAATCCCTCGGGAGCATCGTCGCGCAGATCGAGTGCGAAGGCACTGCAGGTCGACGGGGCGGCGCACACGGTGATGCCGGCCAGCGAGCCGGTGATGGCCGCGTGCACGTGGCCGCAGACGAGCCGCACGTTCGCGCCGCGACCGGCACCCGGCCTGGTGGCAGGGTCGGCGCGCACCACGATGTCGGTGAGCACGGCGGCCAGGCGTTCGGAGTCGCGCAGCGCAATGCGGTCCATGAAGCGAATGCCGGTCTCGATGGGGGGATGATGCAGCGCCACCAGCACAGGACGTTCGCCGGCGTCGGACAGGCTCCGGCGCAGATGCTCGAGGCTGCCGGCCTGCAACGCGCCGCCGCTCTCGCCCTCGATCAGGGTATCCAGGCCGATCACGCGCAGGGCGCCGAGATCGACCGTCCAGTCGAGGGGGCCTTCGGCCGGCATGCCGGGCAGATCGGCGAACACCTCGCGCATGGGTTCGCGCCGGTCGTGGTTGCCGGGCAGCATCAGAATCGGCACCGCTAGGCGCTCGAGTTGCTCGCGCACGATGCGATAGCTGGCGTGGCTGCCGTCGTCGCTGACGTCACCGGTTACGAGAACCGCGCTCCAGGGACCCAGCATGGGGCGGCGCTCGAGCAGGTGATCCACGGCCTCGGTCAGCAGGCGGGCGGTGTCGAGCCGTCCCGAGGCGCGCGCCGGCGGCTCGACGACGTGCAGGTCGGTCAGGTGCAGGACGCGCGTCATCGCGACTCCGTGAGCGGGGGAAGCGCCCCGAGGGAAGGAATCATCGGATGCCGGCCCGTAGGAACGCCTGGACGAACTGGCGCTGGAAGATCAGGAAGGCGATCAGCAAGGGCGCGATCGACATGACGGTGGCCGCAGAGATCACGGCGATGTCGACGCCGTTCTCGGGCGCGCCGAAGATCGACAGCCCCACCGTGAGGGGGCGGGTATCCGGGGAGTTCGTGACGATCAGCGGCCAGAGGAAGTTGTTCCAGTGCGTGGAGACGGAGACCAGCGCATAGGCGAGGTAGGTGGGCCGGGCCAGCGGTACGTAGACTCGCAACAGAATGCCCATGAGATTACAGCCCTCGACCCGCGCGGCCTCGTGCAGTTCGATGGGCACCGACTTGAACGCCTGGCGCATCAGGAAGATACCGAAGGCACTGGCCATGTAAGGCATGCCCACGCCCAGAATGGTGTCGAACAGCCCGATGCGCGTCACCATGGCGTAGTTCTCGACGATCAATACTTCTGGCAGGATAAAAAGCTGCATCAGCACCAAAATGAACACCACGTTGCGCCCCGGAAACTGCACCTGCGCAAAGGCGAACCCCGCCAGCGTGGTGACGATGAACTGGCCGGTCAGGATCACCGTGACGAGAAGGAAGGTGTTGACGAAGTATTTCAGCCAGGGCGCACCCGCCCAGGCGGTGCGGAAATTATCCAGTGTCCAGGGCGCGGTCACGTTGAAATTCACCGCGTCCGAGGTGGTG
>JAUIAI010000557.1 GCA_030425615.1 Gammaproteobacteria bacterium | reverse complement strand
GAAGACCCGTGGGTGTTGGTCCCTTCCCTGTTCGGTCACTGCTATATCGGCGGGTGGACGGCGGCGCACCACTGGGATCTCACGGAGCAACTCTTCAACGAAACGCTCGTCTTCACGACCCGGCGCGTTACGGTGAAGCGCGTCAACGCTCAAGGCGTCACATTTCTTGTGCATCACGTAGCGCCCAAGCGCCTGTTCGGACTCAAGCCCCTGTGGCGCGGCGCGCGCCGGGTGAACGTTTCTGATCCGGCCCGTACGCTGATCGACATGCTGGCGATGCCAGAGACAGGCGGCGGAATCGATCACGTCGCCGACTGCCTGGCAGCCTATGTGAAAGCACCAACCTACGACGGTGGGCGACTCGTTCGCTACGCTGAGCAGTTCGGCAATGGAGCTGTCTTCAAGCGGCTTGGCTTTCTCGCCGAAACCCGTCTGGGAGATGACGATCTGTCCAAAGCCTGTCGCGCGCGGCTGACGAAGGGCTATGCGCGCCTGGACCCCGCACTGCCTTGCCGTCGTTTGCAAACGGCATGGCGTTTGTGGGTACCGGAGCGCTGGACGACGGCCGCGCCGTGATCGACAAGCGCGAGATTCTCGAAACGGCCTCGGCCCTCGGCCTGCTGCCGAACGTGGTCGAGAAGGACTACGTTCTCGGCTGGTTGCTGGCCGGGATCAACGCGCATCCCGAGTTGGCGGTGTCGTGGGTGTTCAAGGGCGGCACCTGCCTGAAGAAATGCTACTTCGAAACCTATCGCTTTTCAGAGGATCTTGATTTCACGCTCCGAGACGAGCGCCAGATCGATGAAGCGTTCCTGAGACGCGCGCTCAGCGAGGTGGTCTCATGGGTTGCCGAGGAATCGGGCATCGCGCTCCCATCCGATCAACTGCGTTTCGACATCTACACGAATTCGCGCGGCCGACCATCCTGCCAGGGCAGGATCGGCTACCGCGGCCCGGTGTCACCGTCCACGGCGGCGGGCGGATGGCCGAAGATCAAGCTCGATCTGACGGCGGACGAGCGCCTGGTACTGCCTTCAGCCCGACGCGAGGTTTTCCATCCCTACTCAGACCGACCGGAAGACGGCATGTGGGTTGACTGCTACGCCTACGAGGAAGCGTTTGGCGAGAAGGTTCGCGCGCTCGGCGAGCGCACACGGCCCCGCGATCTCTACGACGTGGTCAATCTCTATCGCCACGGCGACACTCGTCCGCCTGCATCAGTGCTTCGCGACGTGCTGGAGCGGAAATGCGCCTTCAAAGGCATTGCTGTGCCGACCGTCGAATCGCTCGAACCGCACCGCGCCGACCTGGAGTCGATGTGGCAGAGCATGCTCGCACACCAGCTTCCGGTGTTGCCGCCAGTGGATGATTTCTGGGCCGCGTTACCCGAGGTGTTCGCCTGGATCATGGACGGCGCCCAAACATCGCAACGGGCGAGAATCGAGCCCGGTGCAGCCGAGATCACCATCCGCCAGCGCATGTTGCCGCCTGAGGTTCCGCTTCGAGCACGGGCGCGGTTGGAAATCATTCGCTTCGCAGCGGCGAACCAGCTCTGCGTGGACCTGACCTACGATGGCAGCGTCCGGCGTATCGAGCCATATTCTTTGAGGCAGACCGCCGCGGGCAACTTCGTCCTTCACGCGATTCGCGTTGATTCCGGCGAGCATCGTTCCTACCGCGTGGACCGCATGCAGGACGCTTCGGTCACGCGTCAGAGTTTCCGGCCGCAATACCTCGTGGAACTCACTGCCGAAGGGCCGCTGTAAGTCGCAAGAAGGCTCGCCCAAACCGAAGTCTCGTCGTCGAGAATCGGCGACACCCTGATTCTTCTACGTTTTTTGGCGCGCCCGGCAGGATTCGAACCTGCGACCCCTGGCTTCGGAGGCCAGTACTCTATCCCCTGAGCTACGGGCGCGCGGCAGGGAATCGACTATTGTATGGCAACCAGACCACGAAAGGGCATCCGATGAACGAAGCCGTTCGATTCCGTCACCCCGAAGCGCTCGTCGACGTACACACGCTCGCCGGGCGCCTCGGCGACCCGCGCCTGCGCGTCTTCGACTGCACGATGTATCTGCTGGCGGACACGCTCGACGAGCCCTACCGGGTGGAGAGTGGCCTCGCGGACTATCGCGCCGGCCACATTCCCGGGGCCGGCTTTCTCGACCTGCGCGACCTTTCGGTGCCGGATGCGCCGTACCGCTTCACCCTGCCCGCGCCCGCGGATCTGGCCGCCGCGCTGGGTGCACGCGGCGTGGGCGACGGTCACTCGGTGGTGCTCTACAGCCGGGGCACGCCGCAGTGGGCCACCCGGGTGTGGTGGATGCTGCGGGCCATCGGCTTCGACTCCGCCGCCGTGCTCGACGGCGGTTGGGAGGCGTGGGCAGCCGCGGACCTGCCGGTGGCGACGGGCGACGAGAATCACGCCCCGGCCACCCTCACGCCGCACCCGCGCACCGGGCTCTTCTGCGACGCGACCGAGGTCCGGGACGCAATCGGCGCGCCCGGAGTCGTCACGATCAACGCGCTGAGCGCGGATCTTCACGCCGGGCGCGGGGCACGCTATGGCCGGCCCGGCCGGGTTCCGGGCAGCGTCAACGTGCCGGCGGCCGATCTGCGCGACGGCACCACCGGGCGGCTGGTCTCGCCGCAGGCCGCTGCGGCGGCCTTCGAGGCGGCCGGCGTCGAACCCGGCAAGCGCGTGCTGATCTATTGCGGGGGCGGCATCGCCGCCACGCTGGATGCCTACCTGCTGCACCAGCTGGGACACGACGACGTCTCGGTCTACGACAACTCGCTCTCGGAGTGGGCGACCACTGACTCGCTGCCCATCGAGACGGACTGAGCCGGCCGCCCTCTCGGGGTCGCAGCATCCTGCGGCCGTTCTGCAGGGTACCGAGGCTGGTCCGGCGGCCCGCCCGTTCGGACTCACGGCACCCGGCGGCCCGCCAGTGACGAGGGCGAGGCGGGTCAGCCGGGCGCGGCCGCCAGCCAGGCCAGCAACGCACCGGCCGCGATCAGCGCCGGCACCGGCAGCCCGCGCCGCAACGCGACGAAGCCGGCCAGGGCGAGGACGACGGGCACCGCCTGAACGGTGTTCCAGACGGGCCAGAGCAGACTGGCAGGCCCCGCCTCGAGCGGGCGCAATTCCGCGAAACAGAGGTGCAGGCCGAACCATATGGCGAGATTGGCCATGACCCCGACGACCGCGGCCGTGATCGCGTTCAGCGCGGCCCGCAGCCGGGGGCGTTGCGACAACGCCTCGATGTGTGGCGCGCCTGCCAGCACCCAGAGAAAGCAGGGGACGAAGGTGGCCCAC
>JAUIAI010000556.1 GCA_030425615.1 Gammaproteobacteria bacterium | reverse complement strand
CGAGCACGAAGATCACCCACACCCGCGGCTCGGCGAGGAACGCGTTGGCGGCCAGCCCGGCGGTGAGCACGACCTGGGCGACCCCGGTGAGCACGAGCAGCCGGCGGCGGTCGACGATGTCGGCCAGCGCCCCGGCGGCGATCGACGTCGCGGGGGCGGTCATCGTCCGCGGCTCCGCGTCGGGTCCGGAGGAAGGCGAGTCCGGAGGAAGGTGAGAAGGTCGTCGGGGTCGAGCGGCTTGGTGAGCATCCGGGTGATCCCCGCGGCGCTGGCGCGGCGGCGAGGTCGAAGGCGAGGACTACGGCGCCCTGGATGCTGCAGCGATCGACGGCGTGCGCGAGGAGCTCGGCTACCTGCAGCGTGACCTGCCCGCCGGTCTCGAGGCGAGCATCGGCTACGACGCCTCGGCCTACGTGTCCGACGCGATCGAGGAGGTCACCGGCACGCTGGTGGAGACGCTGCTCATCGTGGTGGCGGTGATCTTCGTCTTCCTGGGCACCATCCGTTCGGTGCTGGTCCCGGTGATGGCCATTCCGGTCTCCCTGATCGGGGCGGTCTTCCTCATGTACCTGTTCGGCTTCACGCTGAACCTGCTGACCCTGCTCGCGATCGTGCTGTCGGTCGGCCTGGTGGTGGATGACGCCATCGTGGTCGTCGAGAACGTCGAGCGCCATCTGCGCGAGGGCATGTCGCGGATCGACGCGGCGATGCGTGGCGCGCGCGAGCTCGTCGGGCCGATCATCGCCATGACGGTGACCCTGGTCGCCGTCTATGTCCCCATCGGCCTGCAGGGCGGGCTGACGGGGGCCTTGTTCCGCGAGTTCGCGTTCACGCTGGCGGGCGCGGTGACCATCTCCGGCCTGGTGGCGCTGACGCTCTCGCCGGTCATGTCCTCACGCCTTCTTCAGGCTGACGGCGGCCACGAGCGCGGCATCGCGGGCATCGTGAACCGCAGCTTCGACCGTCTGCGCGAGGTCTACGGCCGCGCGCTCGCGGCAACCCTGCGTGCCCGCCCGGCCATGGTCGTGCTCTGGCTGGTGATCGCGGCCTGCACCGTGCCCATGTACATGTTCTCGCCCAAGGAGCTCGCGCCGGTCGAAGACCAGAGCGTGCTGTTCGGCATCATCAACACCTCGGCCAATGCCACGGCCGAACAGAACGGCATCTATGCACGGGCCACCGAGGCGGCGATGCTGGAGACGCCCGAGGCCAAGCTTTCGTTCCAGTTCCTGTTCCCGCCCTCCATCGGCGCCTCGCTCGGCGCGGACGGTTTTTCCGGGGTGGTGGTCGAACCCTGGGGAGAGCGCACCCGCACGGTCACGCAGATCCTGCCGGAGGTGCAGGCCAAGCTGAGCCGCATCCCTGGCATCCAGATGTTCGTCACCCAGCCGCCGGCGCTGCCGGGCGGCAGCAACTTCCCGGTGGAATTCGTGCTGACCTCCACCGGCGACGAAAGCCAGTTGCTGGAGGCCGCGCAGCGGCTTCAGCAGGAGGCGGCGACCAGCGGGCTGTTCTTCTTCCCGCCCCTCATCGACATGAAGTTCGACCAGCCGCAGGCCACAGTGGTGATCGACCGCGACAAGGTCGCCGCGCTCGGGCTCAGTCTGGCTCAGGTGGGCACCGACATGGCCGTGGCCATCGGCGGCAACTTCGTGAACCGCTTCAACATGGACGGGCGCAGCTACAAGGTGATCCCGCAGGTGCAGCGCACCGACCGGCTCAACCCGGAGCAGCTCGAGCAGCTTCACATCCGCGCGCCGGACGGTCGCATGATCCCGCTCTCGGCCGTGGCGCACATCGAGCATTCCGTGGTGCCGCGTTCGCTGAACCGCTTCCAGCAGCTCAACGCGGTGCGCCTGTCGGGCATGCCCTCGCGCACGCTGGACGAGTCGCTGAACTTCCTCGAGAAGACCGCCCGCGAGGTGCTGCCGCCCGGATTCGGGGTGGACTACGTGGGCGAGTCGCGCCAGCTGCGCACCGAGGGCAACAAGTTCCTGCCGTCTTTCCTCATGGCGGTGCTGCTCATCTTCCTGGCGCTGGCGGTGCAGTTCAATTCGTTCCGCGATCCGTTCGTGATCCTGTCCGGCTCCGTACCGCTGGCCATGTTCGGCGCGCTCGTCTTCACGTTCCTGAAGATGCCCGACCCGAACACGCCGTACTGGACCAGCGGCTGGACCACGACGATGAACATCTACGCCCAGGTGGGGCTGGTCACGCTCGTTGGGCTCATTGCCAAGAACGGCATCCTGATCGTGGAGTTCGCCAACAAGCTGCAGGAAGAGGGTTACGACAAGGTCGCGGCCGTGCACGAGGCTTCGATGACCCGCCTGCGGCCGGTGCTGATGACCTCGGTGGCCACCATCGCAGGTCACTTCCCGCTGGTGCTGGTCAGTGGCGCGGGCGCCGCGGCGCGGAACTCCATCGGCCTGGTGCTGGTGGGTGGAATGGCTATCGGCACGCTGTTCACGCTGTTCATCGTGCCGTCCATTTACGTGCTGATGGCGCTCGATCGACGCAAGGCGGCGAAGAAGGCGGCCGAGCGCGAAGGGGCGGAACCCGCCGGCAGCGGCGCGAAGCACGAACCGGCCTGAGGGTGAGGATCCGCCGGCTGAAAGCGTGTCCAGGACTCGCGAGGACGTTCGGCGAAGTAACGTCAGCCTGTCAAGACCAGACGATCCGGTAGCCGCTGCTGCGCCCGCCCTGCCCTGTGGGCTGCAGGCACCCCTTTTCGACGAGGTCGACGAGTTCGCGATAGGCGGTCGCGCGACTGACACGGGCCAGGCTCACGTACTTGCGTGTGTTCATCCCGCCCTCGAATCCATCGGGGCCCGCATCCAACAGGCGGTTGAGCACCTTACGCTGTCGTGCGTTGATCGTCGTTCCCTGGTGACGGAGCCAGAAGCGTGCCTTGCTCAACGTGCTGGCGACCGTGTGTTCGGAGGCTTCCGCGGCGTGTGCGATCTGGGTCAGAAACCAGATCAGCCATTCCGTGACGTCGAGGCCACCCCTTTGCGTGCGCTCCAGCATCGCGTAGTACTCCTCACGCCGGCGTTCGATCTGAGCGGACAGACTGAACAGCCGCATGGGCTGTCGCTCGTCCTGCGCCAGTGCCAGGTCGGTGATGGCGCGTGCCAGCCGCCCGTTGCCGTCTTCGAAGGGGTGCAAGGTGACGAACCAGAGGTGTGCGATACCCGCGCGAACCAGTCCGTCCAGTATTGCGGGAGGCGCGTTGAACCAGGCAACGAAATTTTCGAGTGAGGCCTCGAGACCATCGCGGGGGGGCGCGACGAAATGGACCTTCTCCTGGCCGATACCGCCGGAC
>JAUIAI010000555.1 GCA_030425615.1 Gammaproteobacteria bacterium | reverse complement strand
CGGGTGCCGCCAGAGGATCGGCCGAGCTCAGCCGGACGCTCCCCCGGCTGAACGGGCGCAACTGACAGACCCCGCAGGTCAGGCCCGGCAGCGATTCGAGACGTGCCTGCCCGACGCGGCCCGCTTCGTAGCTGGCCGGTGTGAACAGAAGCTGGATATCCGGGCGGCCCTCCAGGGGCGCTCCATCGGCGCCGACCCGCAGGAAGCCGTAGGCGTGCGCCACCGCGCTCGCCAGCAGCCCCTTGCGAGTGGCGAGATAACGGATGACCTCCCACGCGAGCCGGGGTCCGCGCGCGAGTTCATTCAGGGACGGGCTTCCGGTCACCCGGGCTGCGATTCGTACCGCATAGTGGTCGACGAGACCCCGACCGACTCCGGGCACTGCCCTGACGACCGGGATTCCCATGGTCTGCAGGTGTTCGGGGTCTCCGATGCCGGAGAGCTGAAGCAACTGCGGCGTGTTGATCGCCCCCGCCGCCAGGATCACCTCGCCGGCAGCCCGTACCTGCTCCACCCCGTCTCCCCGCAGGACTTCGACGCCAAACGCGCGGTCGTCTTCGATCAGCAGGCGGGTGACCCGTGCGCCCGTTCGCACCGCGAGATTGGGACGGCCCAGCGCCGGACGCAGGTAGGCGTCCGCGGCACTCCAGCGCCTGCCCTCGCGGATCAGATACTGGTAATAGCCTGCTCCGGTCTGATCGCCACGGTTGTAGTCCGGATTGGGCGGTACGCCCAGCGTCTGCATCGACTCGATGAAGGCAGCACAGAGCGGATGCCGCAACCCCGGGTCCGTGACCTGCAGCGGCCCGGCGAGACCCCGCACCGAGGGGTCGCCGCCGATCCGGTTCTCGGCGCGCATGAACGACGGCAGGACCTCCGACCACGACCAGCCGGTGGCGCCCCCGGCCGCCCAGTCGTCGTAGTCCTGCGCCTGACCTCTCACGTAGAGATGTCCGTTGATGGAACTCGACCCCCCGAGCACCTTTCCCCGCGGACACGGGATCTCCCGACCTTCGGTTCCTGCAGAGCCCGCGTTGACGTATCCCCAGCCGATACCCGGATCGAGGACCGTACGGGTGAAACCGGCGGGGATCCGGATCCAGGGGCTGCGGTCCGGCCCGCCCGCCTCGAGCACCAGGACCCGTACGGAGGGATCCTCGCTGAGCCGGTTCGCCAGTACGCAGCCCGCCGCTCCCGCCCCGACGATCACATAGTCCCAGTGTTCAGCCATCGTCGGTCACACCGCTTCGCGAAGCGACGAGCGCTCGCCAGCGACCGTGGCGCGTACGATGGTACGCGGCGCATCGGCGGGAAAGGGGCGGCCGCGATGCAGCGTGAACCGGTTGTCCCAGATCAGGACGTCGCCGGGGCGCCAGGTGTGCGAGTAGACGAACTCCGGCCGGCCGGCGAACTCGGTCAGCGCGTCGAGGAGCGCACGCGCTTCGACATCATCCATTCCTTCGATTCCGCTGACGTGCGAGCCGATGAACAGCCCCGGCTCGCCACTGGGTTCATGTCTGCGGACCATGGCCTGCCGGACCGGCGGCAACTCCAGAGGGTCCACCGTGGACGCCAGGGCCGGATCGACCCGGGCACGCGAGAACCGCAGGTCGTGCACAGCCACCCGGCCGCGCACCCTCGCCCGTAACGATTCGGGCATTTCGCGCCAGACCACTCGCGTACTGACGAAGTCGGTCTCCCCGCCCTCGTCGGGGATACGCCGTGCGGAGAGCACCGAAGCCAGGGCGGAAACCTCCCGAAAGGAGGAGTCGCTGTGCCATTGGCGGTTCGCCGCGTTGTTCATGGCCGCCGTGGCGGATTCCGGAACGACCCGACCATCCGGGGCCACATTGCTGAGCACGATGAGACGCGCGGCGGTACCGGCGAGGCCGGACCTAACGGGTTCGAGTTCGCCGAACGCACGCGCAAGCGCGACCTGGCGCTCGTCGGTCACATCCTGGTCGCGCAGGAGCAGCAGCGAGTACCGGTCCAGGGCCGCGCGCAAGGCAGCGGCCTCGCTCGTGTCGACTTGATCGCCGAGCGTATAGCCCAGCAGTTCGGCGCCGAACGACCGATGCAGGGGTCGGACATCTCGAATCTGGTTCATGAACGATCTCCTGATGGGATTCCTTCGAACGAAAAGGCTTCGCCGGCACCCACGTCCTCCGGCGCGATGCTCAGCGTCTTCACGACCGCATGGCAATGAAGCCCCTCGCGCAGGTCCAGCGCGCGCGCCGAGCGCCGGGTCACCCGGGCCAGTACCCGGCCGGCCCGGGTACGGATGGAAACCAGCACGCCGGGGCCTTCGCCCTCCCGCAACGCTTCGACCCGCCCGGAGAGGATGTTCAGCGCCGACAGGCCCTCGGGCCGCGGACCGGCCACGATCACTTCCTGCGCCGGAATGCGCACCCGCAGCCGGGCCCCGAGCGGCTGCGACACACGCGGCAGCAACAGGCGTTCCCCGCCGGCATCGAGTTCGGTGAGCCCGTCGTCGTGATGACGAACGACCACGGCCTCCAGCACCGCACCCATCGCGCGGACGCCCAGCGGGGCGACCATCGGATCTCCGAACACCTCCAGCGCGGGCCCCTGGCGCAGCACCCGGCCCTGCTGCAGCACGACGACGGTCGTCGCCAGACGGGCGACCTCGGCCGGAGAGTGGCTGACGTACAGCATCGGCACCTCGAGCTCGTCGCGCAATCTCTCCAGGTACGGCAGGATTTCCGCCTTGCGGGACTCGTCCAGCGAAGCCAGCGGCTCGTCCGCCAGTAGAAGCCTCGGCTGCGAGAGCAAGGCCCGGCCGATCGCCACCCGCTGCTTCTCGCCGCCCGAAAGCGCGCCCGGACGCCGGTCGAGAAGGTGGTCCAGCCCGAGCATCTCCACGGCCTGATCGAGCCGCATGCCGGCCGTGCCCGAGCGGCGCGCGGAATGCCCGTAGAGCAGATTCTGCCGAACCGACAGGTGCGGAAACAGCCGCCCCTCCTGGAAGATCACGCCGAGCTCGCGCTCGTGAGGCGGCAACCAGATGCCGGAGTCCGTATCCGCGAGCACGGTTGCGCCGATCGCGACCCTGGCGCGCCGTGGCCTCAGCAGGCCGGCAACCGCGTTGATGACGGTGGTCTTGCCCGAACCGGAACGACCGAACAGCACCGTCACGCCGGCCGGGGCCTCGAAAGCCACGTCGAGCCCGAAGCCGCCGAAGTCGTGCGCGATCCGAACGGACAGGTTCAAGGGTAGGCTCGCATCAGAAGATCAGACCCCCTTGACCCGGCGTGCCACGGCGCGGGCCACGGCTTCCGAGAACAACAGCGCCGCCATCGCGAC
>JAUIAI010000554.1 GCA_030425615.1 Gammaproteobacteria bacterium | reverse complement strand
ATTCACCCTCCCCTTCCTGTTTCCCGACCACAAGGCGTGGGACGCGGCCGTGAACAACGCAAACGTTCGCGACGCCTTCTTCAGGGTCGTGGAGCGCGGCGGAGCCGTCCCACTCGCCATGGGCGAGACCGGATATCGTCAGATCAGCAACTCGAAGCATCCGATCCGCACACCGGACGACATGAAGGGCCTGAAGGTCCGGGTGGTGGCGAGCCCGATGTACAGCGAAATCATGTCGGCAATGGGCGCGAATCCGGTCACGATGAGCTGGGCGGACGCTCAGCCCGCGCTGGCGTCCAAGGCGGTCGACGGTCAGGAGAATCCGCTCGAGGTGTTCATGGTCGCGAAAATCCACAAACTGGGCCAGCAGTTCGTCACGAAGTGGAATTATTCGAACGACGTCCTGCTGTTCGCGATCGCCCGGCCGCACTTCGACGGCTGGAGCAAGGATGATCAGAAGATCGTTCGCGAGGCGGCCATCGACGCGGCCCGGGCTCAGACCGAGCTCGTACGCAAACTGTTCTCCACGGACGTCGAGGACGCCCGCGCGCTCGGTGTCGACGTGCACGTGCCCACGCCGGACGAGATGGCCGCCTGGCAGGCGCAGACCCGGCCCATCCGTGCGGCCTGGGCCAAGAAGACCAATCCGGAGATCGTGGCGATGATCGAACAGGCCGTGGCCGGCGCGCGCTGATGGCGCGTCACGGCGGCCCCTCGCAGACAGGCCCGACGGTTCGATCCGACCAGGTCATCGCGCGGATGATTCGCGCGGTGAACCTGGCCGCACGCCCGTTCACCCGGGAACTGGGCGCGCGCTACGGAATATCGCTCAACGAATGGCGCTGCATCCGGATCATCGCGGTCGAGGACGGGGTCGGCTCCGCGAGCGCACTGGCTCAGCGCACCGGCCTGGACAAGATGAGCACGAGCCGCGCGGTCAACGGCCTCGAACGAAAGAAGCTCGTGGTGCGCCAGCGTGACGCGGCCGACCGGCGAAGGTACCGCATCGCCCTCAGCGAGCAGGGGCGCATGCTCACGGAGGTGCTGGTTCCGGCATCCACGGCTCGTGCGGACCTGATGCTCGGATCGCTGACCGTTCGCGAGCGCGCGCTGCTGATGGACATGCTCGACCGGATCATCGAGCGGGTCGATGCGGAGCCTGACTGATCAGTAGCCGAAAAGGCCGGGTACCGGTGACTCCACCGGCGCCGGACAACCCTCCAGCCAGGCGAAGACGAGCGCGCCGAACCGACTGGCCAGGCCGAATTCAGTCCCCGGCTCGATGATCACGTAGCAGTTCGCATGCGCGGCCTGGCCATTGACGAGCAGATCACCCGCATAGACCCAGCACTCCGTGAGCGCGGTCGCGCGAACGCGCGGCGTGACGCTGCCCGGCCGAATCAGCCACTGCAGCATGCGGTGAGGATCCCCGGTCCCGGCATAGTCGAAGACCGTCTTCCGCCGGAAGCCGACCACGCCCGTGTCGTTGGCCACCACCCCCGCCACCGGCACATTGATCTCCGGTGCAACGTCCGGGGCCGGGTTCTCCACCGCTCCGTGCGTCGCACCGACGTGCAGGCCGTGCAGGGGCTCGACGCCCTCGGGATACGTGACCGGACCCTCGAGCCGCGACACGAGGAGCGCCGGTTCGTAGGCGATCGCATCGTGAGTGGACCCCTTGAAATTGATGCCCACGTCGCCCAGGCGCGCGCTTCCCGAGTAGTCCGTGAGGCCACCACGCGCGAAGTAACTGGTCGCCACGCCCTGGTGCTGGTGCAGACCACTGCGGGCCATCGCCTCGAAGCCCACGTTGCCGAGGAAGTGACCCCGTTGCGGGTTCTCGCGAACCACCTGCAGCGCCAGCCCCTCCTTGCCCGCCGGCCGCCAGGGCAAGGTGGCGGCGTCGACGATGGTGATCTCACGCTCCTTCAGGCGCGCCTTGCGGGTCGACGGGGCCGACGCGGCTCGAGCCATCGCTGTCTCCTCTTGCGATCGGCCGGGCGGGCCGACAGTCATGATGGTCCGGTGGATAGTAACGTACGTTACCGAATTGCGGTGCGTTCGACACGCGTGTGCCGATCGTCACGGCGCAGCCGGAGCGACACGACGCCGTCGTGCCGGGCGAGTCGCCGCTGCGTGGGGGACAGGCGCTGAATGCCCGTAACGAGACACCAGCGGCCGTCAGCGCGCCGGAAAGCGGTAGAAGGCCTGGTCGAGATAGAGCACCACGTGCTGAATCTCCTCCTCGTTCCAGCCGAGCCCGGTGAGGCCGGCCCAGCGGCGGACCTCGCCGACGAGACTGCGCAGATCCGCCGCCACCCGCTTGTCGCGCCAGTGCGCCTGCTGAGTGTGGCAGGCGATGCAGCCGGTCTCGTAGAGCAGTCTGCCCCGGGAGGTTTCAGTCTCGGCGGCGGATGAACCCGAGCCACAGCCAAGAGCGAGCGCGACCATCACGGCCGATGTCTGGCGCCAGTTCATCGTTGGACCCCACGGGGCGGGAAGCACGATGGTCATCCTAAGCCGCGGCGGGCGCACACCCTTGACCTGCCTCAAACCGACTGCGGATGGACGAGCGGGCGGTTCCCCTCAGAGGTTCGCACCGTTCCCGCGAATCGTCTGCCGGTACCAGTCGAACGACAGCTTGGGCGTACGCTTCTGCGTCGTGTAATCGACGTGGATGAGCCCGAAGCGTTCGCGATAGCCCTCGGCCCACTCGAAGTTGTCCAGCAGGCTCCAGTAGAAGTATCCGCCGACGTCGACGCCGTCACCGGCCGCGCGCCGCAACTCGGTCAGGTAACGGCGCATGAAGTCGATGCGGTTAGGGTCGTGCACCTGACCGTCGAGCGCGACCCAGTCGGTGAGACTCAGGCCGTTCTCGGTGACGTAGACCGGCAGGCCGTAGCGCTCGTGATAGAAGCGCGGCCCCCAGTACATCGACTGCGGAACCACGTCGAACACCCAGAACGCCGTGCGCGGATTGCCATGCGGCGGCGGCACGTTCTGCGGCCGTCCGTCGGGGCCCTCGCGCACCACGACGCCCTGGTAGGTGTTCATCGCGAAGAAGTCGAGCGGCTGCGCGATCGTCTTCAGATCGGCCGGATCGAATGTCGGGACGTCGTCCGACCATTCCGCCAGTTGCTGCTGCGGATACTCGCCTTTGTAGACCGGCTCGAGCAGCCAGCCCGCCAGCCCGCCGAAGGTCGCCGTGCGCGCGGCCTCGATATCGGCCGGACTGTCCGTGGCCGGAATGCCAGGCCACAAGGCGGCGACATAGCCGATCTCGAGCGGCTGCTTCGCCACCGCACGCATCGCCTGCACCGACTTG
>JAUIAI010000553.1 GCA_030425615.1 Gammaproteobacteria bacterium | reverse complement strand
CACCGAGGACGACGGCAACCGCCGCCTCGTAGCCGGAACGCACCTTGATCAGATGCGCGATAGAACCGAATAGTCCTGCACCACTGCGGTTTTCTTGAAGCCACGCGGCGCCGTCCTTGCGGTCCAGCCCGACGGAAAGCGCATCGATACGGGCCTGAAGGGAGGCGACCTGACGTTCGGCCGCCCGCTCACCGGCCTGTAGCTCAGCAACGCGTTCGTCGGCCAAACGTAGCGCCGAGACCGTCCGGTCATGCTGTTCATCGAGTCCGACCTCGCCGGCATCGAGCTCGCCGACGCGGCCCTGAACGGTCTCGAACTCCGCCTGGGCCTGCTGGGCGCGGGTCGCGGCGTCATCGATGGCAGCGGTCACCCGCGCGACGGTCTCACCGATCGACTCGGCACGGGTACGCATCGTCTCGACCTGGCCCGCCAGCCGAGCCACCCCCTCCCGCCGGTCGGCCTCGGCTCGGGCTGCGGCCAGGTGCGCCCGCTCGGCTTCCGCGGCGACCTGTTCCCGCTTGGCCAGTTCTGTACGGGTGGCATCGAGACGGGCCCTGGCTTCGGCCAACTCCTCGAGCAGGTGTTTTTCCTGACCAGCGACCTCCGCAGCCTGAGCCTCGAGGTCGTCGGGGTCGGGGCCGCTCGATGTGCCGGGTTCGGTGTCAAGGTGCTGAGCACGCTCGGCGGCGATGCGGACCGTCGCGCTGACCCGCTCGGCCAAGGCCGACAGCCGAAACCAGCGCTGCTGCGCGGCGTCTGCTCGCTCGCTGAGGTCCGCGACGGCGGATTCGTGGGCCTCAAGCTCTACTGTCCTGGCATCCAGCCGCTGAGTGAGGTCGTCGTGTTCGCGCCGCAGGTTGGTCTCGGTTTGATTGGTGTCATCGAACTCGGCCTGGCGGGCGACCAAGTCATCTGCGGCAAGTCGCAGGCGCGCGTCGCGAAGATCGGCCTGGATCGTCTGGGCGCGCCGGGCCATCTCGGCCTGTCTGCCGAGCGGCTTGAGCTGGCGGCGCAGTTCGGTGGTCAGATCGGTCAAACGGGCCAGGTTCGCCGACATCGAGTCAAGCTTGCGGACCGCCTTTTCCTTACGCTTGCGATGCTTGAGGACACCGGCGGCCTCCTCGATGAACGCGCGCCGGTCTTCCGGGCGCGATTCGAGGATCTCGGCCAGCTTGCCCTGGCCGACGATGACGTGCATTTCACGTCCGATGCCGGAATCACTGAGCAACTCCTGGACGTCCATCAACCGGCAACTGCTGCCGTTGATCTCGTACTCGCCGGCACCGTCGCGGAACATCCGGCGGGTGATCGATACCTCGGAGTACTCGATGGGAAGCGCATTGTCGGAGTTGTCGATCGTCAGCGTCACCTCGGCGCGCCCGAGCGGGGCGCGCGAGGACGTCCCGGCAAAGATGACGTCCTCCATCTTGCCGCCGCGCAGCGTCTTGGCGCCCTGCTCCCCCATCACCCAGGTAAGCGCGTCGACGACGTTGGATTTGCCCGAGCCATTGGGCCCCACCACGCAGGTGATTCCGGGTTCGAAACGCAGAGTCGTCGGCGAGGCGAAGGACTTGAAGCCCTTCAGCGTCAGACTCTTCAGATGCATGACGAGTTACCCTACCGGCGCGCCGGTCAACGCTCTTTGAAGCCGGTGAACGCGTCGGTTGGTTCTGACCAGTCCGAAATCACCTTGTCGACGTGGCCTGGTGTGCCCCCGCCCTGCAGCAGGTCGAGAAGCCGTTGACACGCGTCGCGGGGACCCTGGGCGACGATCTGGACGCGCCCATCCGGACGGTTCGACGCGAATCCGGTGAGCCCCAACTCGAGCGCCCGCGATCGCGTCCACCAGCGGAAACCCACACCCTGAACGTATCCGTGCACCCAAGCGGTCAGCCGGACGTCACCCTCTTCCAACATCTTTCACCTCAAACGTCACTTTGGTGCCATTCTTTAGCGTGCGCCCCACCGTGCACACCTGGTCGATCGCACGTTCAACGACGGTCAGCAAGCGGGTGAGTTCGTCGGGGTCCAATCCCGACAGGTCGACCTCGAGGGATTCCTGCAGCAGCGGGTAGCGCTCCTGGTCGCGGTCGGCGGGCCCCGACACCCTGATCGTGGCCTGATAGTCATCGCCGAGCCGACGCCGCAACGGCTGGTCACTGCTCAGCCCGGCGCACGCGGCCAGGGCGATCTTCATGAGCTCGCCGGGGGTGAACACCCCTTCGACATCCTCGGATCCGACGAGGACTTCAGCTCCCCGGGTGCTGTGCCCGGTGTAGCGACGCACGCCGGTGCGCTGCACCCATAGTTCAGTCATGGCCCCCATCTTGCTCGGGGAGTCAGCGCCGCTTCGGCCGGGGCTGACAGCGCGGGCAATAGCAGGATGAGCGGTTCATGAACTTCTCCCGCCGCATCACCGCGCCGCAGCGTCGGCACGGCTCGCCATCGCGACCGTAGGCATCCAGCGATCGGTCGAAGTAACCGGACTCGCCGTTGACGTTGACATAGAGCGAGTCGAACGACGTGCCCCCGTGTCCGAGCGCGTCGGTCATCACCGCCGCTGACGCGTCGAGCAACTCGGCCAACTTCCGCTTGGTCAGCCCGGAGGCCAGCCGGGCGCCATTGACCCCGGTCCGCCACAGCGCTTCGTCGGCGTAAATGTTGCCGATCCCAGAGACGACGCTCTGGTCCAGCAACTGACGCTTGATCTCAGAGTGCTTGTGCCTCAACACCTTGACGACGGCGTCACGGTCGAACTGCGGGTCCAGCGGATCGCGGGCGATGTGCGCGACCTGTGCGGGGACGAATCGGGCAGACGCCCCGTAGCCGCCGGGCGCCATCACCAGCAGGTTGCACTGCGAGTAGGGCACGATGAAGTTGCACGAGCAGCCGTAGGCCATCGCCAGCAGGGCGGCCTTGGTCTCGATGCCGGGCACGTCCAGCGCCACCTGCGCGGCCACCGGCGCCATGATGACCGCGGCGGCGGCGTTGCTCGCCAGGTTGCTGAAGGCCGCGGCGAGCAGGAAGAGCATCCCGAAGAGCAGGGTCGGGCTGTCGCTCATCGCGGTCAGCCAGCCGGCCGCCTGCGAGGCGATGCCCTGTTGCTCGAGGGCGAACCCCAGCGGCATCGTGCCGGCCAGCAGGCACAGCACGCTCCAGTCCATGCAGCGCCGGAGGCCCGAGCGCGAGATGCAACGCGTGAGGATCATGAGGATCGCCGCGCCCATCGCACTGATGGGCAGCGGGAAGTTCCAGAGCACCGGCGGCAGCAGCGCCACGAGCAGGATCAGGATGGCGAGCGGCGCGCGGGTGACGTCTTCCACCTGGCT
>JAUIAI010000552.1 GCA_030425615.1 Gammaproteobacteria bacterium | reverse complement strand
GATGGAGCCGATCTGGCTGCCGCCTCCGGAAGCCGTGGTCGCCCGGATCGGCGAGATCGCGCGCGAGGGATATCAGAACTTCACCCTGGCGGAGCATCTGGGCTGGTCGTTGTTCCGAGTCGTCGCCGGCTTTCTGTTCGGTGCGTTGCTCGGCATACCCCTCGGTTATGCGATGGGGTTGTCCGACTGGTTCCGGGGCTGGTTCGATCCCATCGTCGAGTTCATGCGACCCGTGCCGCCGCTCGCGTTGATCCCGCTGGTCATCATCTGGGCGGGCATCGGCGAAGTCGGCAAGATCATTCTGCTCTTCCTGGCCGCGCTCTGGATCATGACGATCGCGGCTCGCGCCGGCGTCTCGGGCGTGACGATCACCAAAGTGCACGCCGCCTATTCGCTGGGTGCGTCGCGATGGCAGATCCTGCTCCACGTCATCGTTCCCAATTCGCTGCCCGAGCTGTTCACGGGTGCGAGGGTTGCCATGGGGGTGTGCTGGGGCACGGTCGTCGCGGCCGAGCTCGTCGCCGCCGAGAAGGGCGCGGGCATGATGATCATGGTGGCCTCGCGCTTCCAGCTCACGGACATCGTGATCATGGGAATCATTCTGATCGGTGTCATCGGTTACCTGATCGACATCCTGATGCGGCGGGCGGAGAAGTGGCTGATCCCCTGGAAGGGCCGCGTCTGATGAACGGGGCGTGCGAGCATTGTCCGGTCGTCGTCGCGGGTGCCGGGCCGGCCGGCCTCATCGCGGCGATCGAGCTCGCAAGGCGGGGGGTGGCCGTCGCGCTCGTGGACCCTTCGCGGGAGCCGCCAAGATTCCCGAAGGCCAACGCGACGACCTCGCGCACGATGGAGCACTACCGGCGGCTCGGTTTCGCGGACCGTGTGCGCGAACGGGCATTGCCCCGCGGCTATCCGACCGACATCGCGTACTTCACGCGCTACAGTGGATACGAACTGGCGCGACTCTCCGGGGACGAGCTGATGCCGCGCAGGGACCCGGCGGGCAATGAACGCTGGCCGACGCCCGAGCCCCTGGCCCGTGTGCAGCAGATGAACGTGGAGGCCGTCCTGCGCGAGGTGCTGGCCGGCCTGCCCGCGGCCGAGTTCTTCCGCGGCTGGCGGATGACCGGGTTCGAGCGCCGGGGCGGGCGGGTCGAAGTCGCTCTCCAGGAGGACACGGGCCGTACCCGACGACTGGGTTGCGACTACCTGATCGGCGCGGACGGCGCCCGCAGCGCGGTGCGCCGCGCACTGGGCATCGGCCTGGGAGGCCGCACGGATCTGGACCGGGCGTTCTTCGGCGGCCGGATGCTGGCCACGTATTTCAGCAGCGACGCCTTCTACGACATCGTCGGATCGCGGGCCTGGCAGTACTGGGCCGTCAACGGCGAACAGCGCGGCCTGCTGTGTGCGATCGATGGCACGCGCACTTTCGTTCACCATACTCCGCTGCCCGAACACGTCGAGGGCGACGATGTCCTGGCGGGCGAGGCGCTGCGGGCCGCCATGGGGCGCGATTTCCCGTTCCGACTCATCGGCTGCCGGGAATGGACGGCGGGTTTCGCGCTGGTGGCGGACCGGTACTGCGATGATCCGGCCGACCCGCGGGTCTTCCTGCTGGGCGATGCGGCGCACTTGTTCACGCCCACCGGCGGGCAGGGCTACAACACTGCCGTGGACGATGCGGTGAACCTGGGTTGGAAGCTGGCCGCGGTCTGTCAGGGCTGGGGCCCGCGGCACCTCCTGCCGAGCTACGAGGCCGAGCGGCGCCCGATCGGCCTGCGCAACACCACGTTCGCGCGCGCGATGGCAGAGCGCATCGGACGGCTTCGCCCGGGGTCCGCGCTCGAACAGGACGAAGAGGCCGGCACCCGTGAGCGCGAAGCCCTGGCGGCCGTGCTTCGCCGCCATGTCTTCGAGGAGTTCGACATCCCCGGGATCACCTACGGCGTCTGGTACGGCGATTCGCCAGTGGTCTGCGGCGACGGACTCGCGCCGCCGCCCGATGCCTGGAACGAGTATCTCCCGGTTGTTCGCCCTGGTGCGCGCGCGCCGCACGTCTGGCTGGACGACGGCAGGGCGCTGCAGGATGCCTTCGGTTCCGACTTCACGCTGATGTGCGCCGGGTCGCTCGGCGACGAGGAGGCGGGTATCCTGAACCGGTGCCGTAGCGCCAGGCTGACGGTGATCGTGTTGCGCGATGCGTCCGTCCGGGCCCGTTACGGGCACGCTCGCCTTCTCATCCGGCCGGACCACCACATCGGCTGGGTGGGCGCACGGCTGGACGACGGATTCATAGAGGGAGTGGAGCGATGTGGCCTGATCCTGGAGAGCGTGTCACCGTAGGAGCGGCGAGGCCGCGCGGGTCGCAGGCGCGGGGCGGGACCGGAGTATCTTGGCGCGTCGGCGCGGGGCGTCGTCGGGTCTGGCGTGTGCTGGTGGCTCTGATGGTGGGTCTGTCGGCCCTGGCCGGTCCCGCCTGGTCAGAGCCGGCTGGCGCGCCCGAGCGGGTGGTGCTCGCCTATACCGGCCCGCTGCGCGGCGAACTGGAGCCCTGCGGTTGCACGGCCGACAGCGATCTGGGCGGCATCCTGAGGCTCGCATCCGCGGTGGACGCACTTCGCGAGTCCGAAGCCGACACGCCCGTTTTCCTGGTCGGCACCGGCGGCCTGTTCGGCACGCATCTCGCGGCGCACGACATCACGAATGCCTTCGTTCGAAGCGGGCTCGCCAGCGTCGGCTACGATGCACTGGGCATGCAGTGGTCGGATCTCATGTACGGAGAGACGTTCGCCGCCGGGGACGGGCTGCCCTGGATCGCTTCCAACTGGCGGATCGAAGAGCCGTGGCGCCCGGCGACCAGCCGGGTTACCGAACGCGACGGGATTCGCTTCGGGGTGGTGGCCTGGCTCGATCCGATCGACTCACCGTACCGTTCCAAGGCGCCTTCGACCTGGCGGGTCGCCGATGATCCGGGGATGCTGGCCGCGCGCATCGAAGAACTCCGGGGCACGGTTGATCTTCTGGTTCTGATCGTCGATCGCCCGCTCGATTCGCTCGACGGGTTGCCGCTCGAAGGCGTGGATGTCGTGCTCGCACCCGTCAAGGGAGACGATTTCCCGGCCTCGGCCGGTCACGGGGAGGTCATCCTGCTTCAGGCGGGCGAGCGTGGCCTCAGCCTGGGGCAAGTGGTACTGGAGCGGGCTGGGGCGGGGCGCTGGCGGCTCGTGAAGTCGGCACCGAAACCGCTCGATGACGCCATCGCGGACGCCCCGCGGCTGCTCGGCTGGTATGCGGACTACGAGAACGCGCTGCGTGCTGACTTCGA
>JAUIAI010000551.1 GCA_030425615.1 Gammaproteobacteria bacterium | reverse complement strand
CGACGTCTCCGACCTTTCGCAGGACATCTCCCGTCTGCGCGACCTGTTCGATCTCTTCGACCAGAAGACCCGGCTGGTCACGCTGCTGGACGCGAGCAGTCGCGCGCACGGTGTGCAGATCTTCATCGGAGGCGAGTCGGAGCTCGTCCCGATCGACGAGCTCAGTGTGGTGGCAGCGCCTTACGAAGTCGACGGGCGGGTGGTCGGAACGCTGGGCGTGGTGGGGCCGACCCGCATGGCCTACAACCGGGTCATTCCCATCGTCGACCTGACCGCAAAGCTCGTGTCGGGCGCTCTGACGCATTCGCGCGGAGGCAAACTCGGCTACGATGGCGACTCCGGCGGTCGCTGACGCCGTCCGATCCAGGGCCGTTTCCCGCGCGGCCGCGAACCGAAGAATCCCTTTCGCCCGTCCAATATCCGGTCTGCCGTCACCGGTCGACGCAGACTCGCGCCGCCCATGAGTCGATTCACTGCTGCAACCGCCTTCGATCACGCCATGCCCGAGCGGATCGGTATCCTGCTCGTCCAGCTGGGGACGCCGGAAGAACCCAGTACCGGCGCGGTGCGCAGGTATCTGCGCGAGTTCCTGTCCGACCCGCGGGTCGTGGAGATCCCCAGGCCGATCTGGTGGCTGATCCTCAATCTGTTCATTCTGCCCCGGCGGCCGGCGCAGTCGGCGGAGAAGTACGCGAGCATCTGGACCGCGAACGGGTCGCCCCTGCTGGTCCATACGCGCAGGCAGGCGACGCTCCTGCGCGGTTACCTGGGGGACCGCGGTCTGGACGTCGAAGTCGCGTTCGCGATGCGCTACGGCAGTCCGTCCGTGGCCGAGGTCATGCGGTCGATGCGCGAAAAGCGGGTCACCCGGCTGCTCGTGGTGCCCATGTACCCGCAGTACGCAGCGTCGACGACCGGCTCGGTCTACGACGCCGTGTTCACCGAGCTGGCCACATGGCGGGAGCAACCCGCGCTGCGGATCGTCCGCGGGTTCCACGATCAGCAGGCCTACATCGACGCGCTGGCCACCCATGTACGGGCCGCATGGGGCAACGACGGGCCGCCGGACGTGCTCCTGATGAGCTTTCACGGGGTGCCGCGTCGCAGTCTGCTCGCCGGCGATCCGTATCATTGCGAATGTCATGCCACCGCGCGTCTGCTGGCCCGGCGCCTGGGCCTGCCGGACGACCGCTGGCGCATCAGCTTCCAATCGCGGTTCGGGCGTGCAGAGTGGCTGCAGCCCTACACCGACAAGACTCTGGCCGAGCTGGCACGCGCCGGTGCCCGGAGGGTCGACGTGGTGTGTCCGGGTTTCGTGGCCGACTGTCTCGAGACGCTCGAGGAGATCGCGATGGAGGGCAAGGCGACGTTCGTGGGCGCGGGCGGCCGGGACTTCCGTTTCATTTCCTGCCTCAACGACAGACACGAATTCATGGAGGCGCTGGCCGCGCTGGTCACCGAGAACCTCGGCGGCTGGCCCGGCGCCCGCCGCGGTGGTCCGGGCGAGGAACCGGAGAAGCTGGAGAATCTGTAGGCCAGACAGGCGCGCGCCCGGGCGCTCGGCGCCGAACACTGAGCCGCCGGCCGGCGTCGGCGGCGCGTGGGCGAGGGCGGGCCGGTGCGTCGGAATCCGCCGCCGACGGGCTCGGCAGGCCCGGTGGTCCGCGGGTGTCGGCCGGTCGCCCTGTTTTTTCGCACGGGCTCATTTTCTGGGCTTGAATCGGTGACGGGCGTCCCCATTTAGACCGTTTGGGCGGGTCATCGCGTCCCGTGACGGCCGCTGGACGGTTCCAGTCCGGTCGGGTGCCCGCATTCAGGACAAGCCATTCGGAACACAGAAGGATCCATGACTCCAGACGAGCAATCCAACGCATCCGAACCCAGACAGGGGGTCTCCCCGCCAGACGTGAGACCCGAGGCCGGGGGCGTCCCCGAGGGGGGCGGAACGTCGCCGGAGGCGGCGCGCCCGGGGCCGGCCGCGGAAACCGAAGCCGCCGGGGAGTCGTCTTCGGGGGAATCGCCGGCCGGAGACGCCGTCGCGCCCGGGCTCGAGACCGAGATCGAGGCCCTGCGCGCCCAGGTCGCCGAGCTCAACGACCGCTACGTGCGGGCCATGGCGGAGATGGAGAACGTGCGGCGGCGCTCGGCCGAAGAGGTCTCCAAGGCCCGCAAGTTCGCGCTCGAGTCGTTCGCCGAGGCTCTGCTGCCCGTCAAGGACAGCCTGGACCTGGCGCTCAAGGTCGAGACGCCCACCCTGGAGAGCCTTCGCGAAGGGACCGAGGCCACGATGCGCCAGCTCGACGCGGCGTTCGAGCGCAATCACCTGACCGCGATCGACCCCCTGGGCGAGCGCTTCGACCCCAACCTGCACCAGGCGATCTCGATGGTGCCTGCGGACAAGACGGACCCGCCGGTGGCGCCGGGGCACGTCGCTTCCGTGCTGCAGCGTGGCTACCTGATCCATGAGCGCGTGCTGCGTCCCGCGCTGGTGATGGTGGTCCAGGGTTGAATCGGGCCGGATCGCGCCCATTTACAGAACATTCGAATCGAAGCCCGTCGGGGCTCCACTGAAGGAACCAAACATGTCGAAAATCATCGGTATCGACCTCGGCACCACCAATTCGTGTGTTGCCGTCATGGAAGGCGACAAGCCGCGCGTGATCGAGAACGCCGAGGGCGGCCGCACGACGCCGTCTATCGTGGCCTACATGGACGATGGCGAGATTCTCGTCGGTGCGCCCGCCAAGCGTCAGGCCGTGACGAACCCCAGGAACACCCTGTACGCGGTCAAGCGCCTCATCGGCCGCAAGTTCAGCGAGGACGCGGTCCAGAAGGACATCGATCTGATGCCCTACGAGATCGTGAAGGCTGACAACGGCGATGCCTGGGTCAAGGTGCGCGACGACAAGCTCGCGCCTCCCCAGATCTCGGCCGAGGTCTTGCGCAAGATGAAACGGACCGCGGAGGACTACCTGGGTCACGAAGTGACCGAGGCGGTGATCACCGTGCCGGCCTACTTCAACGACAGCCAGCGTCAGGCCACCAAGGACGCCGGGCGTATCGCCGGCCTCGAGGTCAAGCGCATCATCAACGAGCCCACCGCCGCCGCGCTCGCGTTCGGCATGGACAAGGACAGCAAGGCCGATCGCAAGATCGCCGTCTACGACCTGGGGGGCGGCACGTTCGACGTCTCGATCATCGAGATCGCCGACGTCGACGGTGACAAGCAGTTCGAGGTGCTGTCCACGAACGGTGACACGTTCCTGGGCGGCGAGGACTTCGACCAGCGCATCATCGACTACGTGATCGGCGAGTTCAAGAAAGAGCAGGGCGTG
>JAUIAI010000550.1 GCA_030425615.1 Gammaproteobacteria bacterium | reverse complement strand
TGGTCACGCCGCGGGAGGGAACTCCCTTGGCGTCCAGGACCACCACCATGTAATAGCCGGGTGGGGTTTTGCCCCCGTTCTCCGGCATCTCCACCTCCAACATGAAATCGTCCTGACTGAACGCGGCGCTCAGGCGGCGCTGGCCCGCATTGTTCGAGTGCGTGGCATTGCCCAGCGCGATCATCGCCACCTCGGCCACCGGCACATCGCTGTCCAGCTGCATCGTCAGCGTCGCGCCGTGCACGAGCTGACGACTCGACACGCTCAATACCGACACCCGCCCGGCAAGCCGCACCTCGCCGTTGACCCGCTCGAACAGGTATGGCGGGTAGAAGAACTCCGCGTCCAGGTTGGTCACCGGCCCCGGCACCCCGCCCCCGCCGGTGAACACCACACCGTTCTGCATCAGCAGCGAGGTGTTGTGGTAGACGCGCACCCGCTGTGCGGCAGCCATCTCCGTCCACGTATCCGTGGCGGGATTCCAGATCTCGGCGACCTTGACGGCATCCGTGCCGCCATAGTTCGCATAACGGGTACCGCCGTTGGCAAGCACCTGCCCGTCGGCGAGAACCGTCACGTTGTGCCATTGACGGGCGTGATTCATGGGCGCCACGTCGGTGATCACGGGCACGGAGCCGTCGCCCAGATCGAAGACGGTCGCCCGCGCGCTCGAAGTCGTCCGGTGGGTGTAGGTCACATCCGAGGCGCTGTTCGCCCCGTTCGTGTAGCCGTTGCCCCCGGTCTGCAGAATGCGGCCCTCGGCAAACATGACCGCGCTGCTGGTCGGCCCCATGTTCGGCAGTTCCGTCTCGCTGATCCCGGCGTGGAAAGTCCCCAGGATCTCGATTCCGCCGTCGCCGCCGGCAGCCAGCGGATCCATCCGCCAGTACTTGTCGCTGCTCAGCCCGAAAACCTTCCCGTCGGGCGCCACCCAGGCGCGCGGGTAGAAATACCGGTTGTGGTCCGGCCCGAACGCCTCGCGGCTGGTCGCGCCCTGCAGCAGCCGCCAGCCGGTGCCTTCGTCGTAAACCTCCGGCGTCATGGCGACGCCGTCGTTCACGTCGGTCGGCAGACCGTCGTCGTACCACTGCGGGTTCTCGAACGTGTTGGCGTAGTAGTAGTCGCCGCCACCCAGGATCACGGGACGGCCGTCCGCCAGCGTCAGCACCGTGGCGTACCAGCGCTCGGACGCGAACCGGGGCGTCTTCAGCGTCGACTGCGTCTCCACGTCCAGCAGCACGCTGTCCAGGGTGGAGTTGCCGCCGGAGAGCAGAAGCTTGCCCGAGGTGGTCCAGGTCGCCGACGAACAGAAGCTGTCCACGTCCGTGGCGTTCAGCACCGTGTTGTGCGCCCCTGCTCCTGTGCCCGCCAGCGGGTCCCAGATATCGAACAGGCGCGCGGCCTGGATCGAGGGATTCGCCAGCGGGGTGCCGAAAGTGGCCAGCCTGCCGTCGGGCAGCAGGCTCGCGTGGATGGCCACGAGCGGCCAGTCCACCGGCCCGCTCCACATGCCACGCGTGTCCGCGACGGCCGCGATCGCGAGGCCGTCGAGCAGCGGATCCGTCACCGGGTCGATCCTCACGGCGAGCGACTTGTTGTTGACGGACGAAGCGCCGCCGCCCGAGCCGCCGTCCTGCGGAACCCCGCCGGCCGACGCTGCCGGCGGAGTGTCCGCTGCGGAGTCATCGACTGCCCCACCTCCGCCGCCACCACAGGCGGCGAGCATCGCGGCGAGGAACGCGGGAAGGAGGAAGCGTGACGAGCGGCCCATGGGCGGTCACTCCGGATCATTTCGTCGCAGGAGGCCCGGGCCTCGACGCATCGCCGCGGGCCCGGAAAAGGACGTCCGGGGATTCCTTCCCCCCCGGTTCGTCCAGTTTCCCGACAGCGTAAGAACATGCGACAAACACTTCCGTTAACGACCGCACACCTGGGACCGATCCATCCCGACCGATGCGCGGATCTGGATCACTTCGGCAGCGATTCTCAAGCGTTTGTGGCAGAATGCACGCTTCCCGACGCGCAGGCGGCGGCCAGGTGACGATGAGCGGTTCCGCCTCCACCCGGCCCGCGGCGCGCACGGGCGGTTAGCTCAGTGGTAGAGCACTGCCTTCACACGGCAGGGGTCGCTGGTTCGAACCCAGCACCGCCCACCAAAATTCCCCAGGAATTCATCGCGTTGCGTCCCGCCTGTCCGTGGCGTCGTCGCTGCTCGCCCGCCATCGCCGAAGCCCCTATGATTCCGGGTGATCAGTAATTCGCGCATTGCAGGGAGGCTCATGAACGCGACCCCCGCCCCCGAGTGGCAGGAGGCGATCTTCCAGATTCTCAAGGCCGGTGACGTCCGCCAGATCGCGTACGTGCCCGACGCCGGTCACTCGCATGTCATCCGCCGCGCCGTCGCCGATCCCGACATCCAGGACGTGGTGCTCACCACCGAGGAGGAAGGGGTCGCCCTGGTCAGCGGTGCCTGGCTGGGCGGCCAGCGCGCGGTCCTGTTGATGCAGAGCAGCGGCGTGGGCAACTGCGTGAACATGTTCTCGTTGCTCCAGTCGGCCGATCTGCCGTTCTTCACGCTGGTGACGATGCGCGGCGAACATGCCGAGTTCAACCCCTGGCAGAAACCCATGGGCCGGACCACCCAGGCAGCGCTCGAGATGATGGGCATCCACGTGTTGCGCGCCTCGCGCCCCGAAGAGGTCGCCGAGACCGTGAGCGCGGGCTTCGATTCCGCCTTCGGAGCCGGTGACCGTGTGGCCGTGCTGCTGAGCCAGAGCCTGATCGGACGCAAGAAATGGGAGGCCAAGTGATGGCCACGGACGCAACGACTCCCCGCGCCGACCGGCGCCGGTTCGTGGCCACGCTGATGGCCGGCATCCCCGATGCACTCGTCGTCACCGGGCTGGGCTCGTCTTCTTACGACGTGTTCGCCGCGGGCGACCGCGATACCAACTACTACCTGTGGGGCGCCATGGGCGGAGCCGCCCCGCTCGGCCTCGGTCTGGCGCTGGCGCAACCCGGTCGTCCCGTGGTGGTGATCACGGGGGACGGTGAGCAGCTCATGGGCATCGGCAGCCTGGGCACCATCGCGGTGAAGCGCCCGCCCAACCTCACGATCGTCGTGCTGGACAACGGTCACTTCGGCGAGACCGGGATGCAGCAGAGTCATTCCGGCCACGGCGCGGACCTCGTGGCGATCGCCCGGGGATTCGGGATTCCGAAGGCGTTCTCGGTGAGTTCGCTCGAGGCCTGCCAGGAGATCGCCGCCGGCATTCGTGGCCGGAACGAAACGACCTTCGTACAGGCCTTCATCGCAGCCGACGAACCGCCTCGCAAGCTG
>JAUIAI010000549.1 GCA_030425615.1 Gammaproteobacteria bacterium | reverse complement strand
GATCTCTATTACCTGCGCAACTGGTCGCTCTGGCTGGATCTTCGCATCCTGCTGCGCACCGTGCTCGTCGTGTTCCGCGACCCGAGCGCGTACTGAGCGCCGCCCCACCGATGCACGGCGCGACGCGCGAGACCGTGGCCCATGCCGTGCCCGAGACGGCCGGGGGCCGGAGCGACGCGGGTGCCCGGTCCCGCGAGGGAGTCGGCGACCGGCTGGCCGCGCTGATCGTCGCCGGACCGCTGCTGCTGACCACCTTCGGTGCCAAGCTCGGCGCGCCCGCGGGCCCGTCCGACATTCCTCTTTCGTTCTACGGCATCCTCGCGCTGCTCGCGTTGGGGCTGGCCACCCGCCGCCTGCTCGTGGACCCGGAGCGGCTGGTGGTGTTCAGCATCATGCTCGGCGGGCTCGGCCTGCTGCAGATCCTGCGTCCGGGGCCCTGGTCGGCGCCGTCGCTGATGATGATGGCCGCGCTCTACGCCTGCTACGTGGTGGGAGCCCGCCCCGGCAGCCTGGATGCCGCCCGAAGTCTGCGACTGTTCCTGGACGTCACCGCGATCATCGCGCTCGCCGGCATCGCGCAGTTCTTCCTGCAGTTCGTCATCGGACCGCGGCTCGCCTTCCCCGTGGATTACCTGTTGCCCGACGCGCTGCTCGTGGACGGCTACATGAACCTGAACGTGCTGCACTACGGATCCAGCACGCACAAGGCCAACGGCGTGTTCCTGCTCGAGGCCTCGTTCTTCAGCCAGCTCCTCGCGATGGCGGTCCTCGCGGAACTGCTCACGCACAACCGCCTGCACCGGCTGGCCACCTACGGCATCGGCATGATGGTCGCCTACTCGGGAACCGGCATCCTGATCCTGCTGGCCACGCTGCCCGTGCTCGTGATCACGCGTCGGCGCGGCGACATGGTGCTGCTGGGTCTGGCCGCGCTGCTGGTCGCGGCGCTGCTCTACGAACCGCTGAATCTCGATCTGTTCGTCGAACGCGCCTCCGAGTTCGGATCCACGCGCTCGAGCGGCTTCGAGCGCTTCGTGGGGGCCGCGTACTTCTTCGACCAGTTCCTCTGGACCGATCCTTGGCGGGCCCTTTTCGGGGTCGGCGCCGGCATGATGAAGGCGTTCGAAGCACGGGCCAACCTGCCCGTGCACGAGTCGGCGCTCACCAAGATCGTCTTCGAGTACGGGCTCGTCGGCGCCGTGCTCAACATCGGCTTCCTGTTGTTCTGCCTGTGGCGCTCCGCGGCGCCCCCGGTGCTCAAGCTCGGCGCGGCCGTCATGTTCTTCATGGCCGGCATCTACACGCCCTCCTCCCACGGCATCGCCCTGTCTCTGATGATCTGGCCGGATCGCGGCGCGCCCCTGCCGGCCATGGAGCGACCGCTGCCGCGGCTGCTCGCACGCCTGGGGCTGCCGGCTCCGGCCCGATTGCGTCCGCCCGTTTCGCCATGACCGCATCCATCGCCCTGTCGTCGACGATCGCCCTGCTCGCGCTGGCCGCGGCACTGCACCCGTTCACGACCTTTCCCCTCTCGCTCTGGCTGCTGGCGGCATTGCACAAGCGGCCGCAGGCGCCGCGGGGCCCGCTGGCCGGACAGGAGATCCCCATGCGCACGCCGCCGCGCATCGCCATCTGTCTGTGCGTGCACAACGAAGCACGGGTGCTGGCGCGGCGCCTCGAGAACCTCCTCGACATGACCGAGGGCCGCGAAGACACCGAGGTGCTCGTCTACAGCGATGGCAGCACGGACGGCACCGAGCAGATCCTGCGCGGCTTCGAAGGGCGCGTGCGTGTCGTGGCCGAAACCGCGCGGCACGGCAAGACCCACGGCATGAACCGGCTCGTCGCGCTCACCGACGCCGATGTCGTCGTGTTCACTGACGCCGCGGTGATGATGAACGACGAAGCGCTGGACCGGATGCTCGCGCATTTCGTCGACCCGGCCGTGGGTTGCGTGTGCGCGCGCATTCTCGCGGTGCCGCCGGACACCCGCGACGCGCCGTCGGCCACCGCCAGTACCTCGATGCGCTACTGGGCGTTCGACGCGACGGTGCGGCAGCTCGAAACGCGCGTGGCCTCGGTCATGGGTGCGCACGGTCCGTTGTTCGCCATCCGGCGGGCGTTGCACGTCGCACCGCCGGCCGACCTCCTGGACGACTTCACGGTCTCGATGGCGATCCTGCACAACGGCCACCGCGTCGTGCAGGCGGACGATTTCATCGGCTACAAGGCCGTCGCACCGAAGGCCTCCGACGAGTTCGCGCGCAAGGCGCGCATCGCGTGCCAGTCCTTCAACGCACACCGCTCGATGGCCGCGGCACGAGCACGACAGACCGGGCTCGTGCGCTATCTCTACGCCTCGCACAAGACGCTTCGTTGGCTCACGGGTTACTCGCTGGCCCTGGCCGCGCTGGCCGGTTCCTGGAGCGGCGTGGCACTCGGAGCCGCGCCCTGGGTGGCCGCCGCCTGGGTCGCGCTCGCGCTGGCGCTCGCGCTCGGCCGGGGCGGTGTACGCCCCTTCACGCTCGGGTATGCCGCCGCCGCCGCGCTGGCCGGCACGGCACTGGGCATCTGGCAATCGCTGCGCGGGCGCCGCTACCAGACCTGGTCATCTCCCCAGTCGGCGCGCCAGAGCGGATGAGTGGTTCACCGCGCGACGACGTCGCGCGGTAACTTCGAAAGGACCGTTCGCACGGTTTGCCGCGCGAACCGGACCCCGAAGAACACCTCCTCCGGAGAGTCGCATTGCTCGTCAGACACCCGGACTTCGACGGCTCGATCCACGTCGCACGTGGCGCCGACGGACACCCTCGCGCCACCGGGAAGACCGAGGCGCACTTCGGTTACACGCTGAGTGAATCCCCGGCCCAGGGCGTCTGGGCGCGCTGGCGCTGGCACGACGACGTCCTGACCGTCGAGAACGACCGGTTCGGCTTTCTGCCCGTCTACTACGCCGCCGATGGCGAGGGCATCAGAGTGGCCACCTCGATTCGCGAGTTGCTCGCGCTCGGCGTCGACCGCCGGCTGGACGACGAAGCACTCGCCGTCTTCCTGCGACTCGGCCAGTATCTCGGCGAGGACACGCCGTTTGCCGCGATCCGCACGCTCCCTCCGGGTTCGCGCCTGACCTGGGCGCACGGACGGGTCACGATCGAGTGCCATACGCAGACGCTTCCCCACGCAGAGGGCCCCACCCCGACGCGCGAGGCGGCCGTGCGCCGCTACGGCGAGCTCACACAGGTCGCCGTCGAACGACTGCTGCCCGAAGCCGATGTCCGCATGTGCGTGCCGTTGTCGGCCGGTCGCGATTCGCGGCACATCGTGTACGCGATGGTCCGCGCCGG
>JAUIAI010000548.1 GCA_030425615.1 Gammaproteobacteria bacterium | reverse complement strand
CCTGAACGAGCCGCGCTACGTGACGCTGCCCAACATCATGAAGGCCAAGAAGAAGCAGATGGACACGTTCTCGCCGGAGGATCTCGGCGTGGATCCGGCGCCGCGCCTGACGACGCTGAAGGTCAGCGAACCGCCTCAGCGCCAGGCCGGCATCAAGGTCGAGGACGTCGCCGCCCTGGTCGACAAGCTGCGCAACGAAGCCAAGGTCGTCTGAGACCCGGCACCGAACCGAACTAGACCGTTGCGGGCCGCATGCCCGCCCCTGAAGGAGTCCCCATGGCAAATCTCGTTCTTGCCGAGCACGACAATCAGAATCTGCATCCCTCCACGCTCAACACGGTCGCTGCCGCGACCACCATCGGCGGTGATGTCTCCGTCCTCGTCTGCGGCGCGGGCGCAGGCGCCGTGGCCGAACAGGCGGCCAAGGTCGCCGGCGTGGCCAAGGTACTGCACGTGGATGGCGAGGCCTACGCCCACGGACTGGCCGAGAACGTGGCCGCCCAGATCGTCGCCGTCGCCGACGGCTACACCCACCTGCTGGCGCCCGCCACGGCGTTCGGCAAGAACGTCATGCCGCGCGTTGCCGCGCTTCTGGACGTGGCGCAGATCTCGGACATCATCCGTGTCGAGAACGCGGATACTTTCGACCGTCCCATCTATGCGGGCAACGCGATCGCGACCGTGCAGTCCGCGGACGCCGTCAAGGTGATCACCGTGCGGACCACGGCCTTCGATGCCGCGGCTGCGGAAGGCGGCAGCGCCTCGGTCGAAGGGGTGGACGCGCAGCCGGACAGCGGCTTGTCCAGCTTCGTCGGAAGCGAAGTGGCCAAGAGCGACCGGCCGGAACTCACCTCGGCGAAGATCGTGGTCTCGGGCGGCCGCGGGGTGGGGTCCGAGGAGAACTTCGGCAAGGTCGTCGTGCCGCTGGCCGACAAGCTGGGTGCCGCGGTGGGCGCCTCGCGCGCGGCCGTGGACGCCGGGTACGCACCCAACGACTGGCAGGTCGGCCAGACGGGCAAGATCGTTGCTCCCGAACTGTATGTCGCCGTCGGCATCTCCGGGGCCATCCAGCACCTGGCGGGCATGAAGGACAGCAAGGTCATCGTGGCGATCAACAAGGACGAAGAGGCCCCGATCTTCGGGGTCGCCGATTACGGCCTCGTCGCCGATCTGTTCGCCGCCGTGCCCGAACTCACCGACGCCCTCTGAGTGTGCGTGCGCCCGGCCGGGCGTTTCCCGGCCTGGCGGCGTCGGGGGTCGATGCCGGAGCCCGGGGCGTGCGCCCGGCTCCGGCATCCGTCGTTTGAAGGACGGCAGTCATCGGTTTCGCGCCGTGGAGGGCGTGTCATGGACTATCGAGCACCACTGAAAGACATCGAGTTCACCCTGCGCCACGTGGCGGGCCTGGCCGAGATCGCGTCGCTTCCCGGCTACGAGGAGGCCTCCGAGGAGACCGCCAGTGCCGTGATCGAGGAGAGCGCCCGTTTCTGCGAATCCGTGATCTCTCCGCTGAACCGGGTTGGCGATACCCAGCCTCCGACGGTGACCGACGGGGTGGTCAAGACTTCGCCGGGGTGGCAGGAGGCCTACGCCCAGTTCGCCGCGGGTGGCTGGCAGGGGGTGATCCACCCGACGGAGTTCGGCGGTGCCGGACTGCCCAAGATCGTCGGCACGCCCTGCTCGGAGATGGTGAACTCCGCCTGTCTGTCGTTCGCGCTCGCACCGCTCCTGTCCGACGGCGCGATCGAGGCGCTGATGACCGCCGGCTCTCCGGAACAGCAGGCGTTGTACGTCCCCAGGCTTCTGTCCGGCGAGTGGACGGGCACGATGAACCTGACCGAGCCGCAGGCCGGCTCGGATCTGTCGCAGGTGCGCACTCGCGCGGAACCGCAGCCGGACGGAACCTATCGCATCTTCGGGCAGAAGATCTACATCTCGTACGGCGAGCACGATCTGGCCGGCAACATCGTCCACCTCGTACTCGCGCGCACGCCGGGTGCGCCGGAAGGGGTCAAGGGCATCTCGCTCTTCATCGTGCCGAAGTACCTGGTCGACGAGTCCGGCGAGACCGGGGCCAGAAACGACGTCTACTGTGTGTCCATCGAGCACAAGATGGGCATCCATGCGAGTCCGACGTGCGTGCTTCAGTACGGCGACGACAAGGGTGACGTCGGCGCCGGTGCCATCGGTCACCTCGTGGGCGAGGAGAACCGCGGTCTGCAGTACATGTTCGTCATGATGAACGCGGCCCGCTTCGCCGTCGGTGTGCAGGGTCTGGCCGTCGCCGAGCGTGCCTATCAGCACGCACTCGCCTATGCCCGTGACCGGGTCCAGAGTCGCGATGTCGCGGGTTCGGCGGGGCCGGTTTCCATCATCCACCATCCCGACGTGCGTCGGCTGCTGATGTCGATGAAGTCCCAGGTCGAGGCGGCACGTTCGCTGGCCTATTTCGCGGCCGCGCGTTGCGACATCGCCCATCACGCCGAGAGTGAAGAGGCACGGCGTGCGCACCGTGCTGAGTATGAGTTCCTGGTCCCGATCGTCAAGGGCTGGATCACCGAGATGGCCAACGATGTGGCCTCCGCGGGTGTGCAGGTCCACGGCGGCATGGGCTACGTCGAGGAGACCGGGGCCGCGCAGTACTACCGAGACGCGCGCATTCTGGCGATCTACGAAGGCACGACGGCGATTCAGGCGAACGATCTCATCGGGCGCAAGACGAGCCGTGACGGTGGCGCGGTCGCCCGCTGCCTGATCGCGGGGGTGCGGGAGACAGCGGAGTCCCTTGGCGCCGACGCGAGCGCCGATCTCCGGGCCATCGGTGCGCGTCTGGCCACAGGCGCGGACGCGCTGGAGGCTGTGGTCGACTACATGGTCGCGCGGATGGGCGACGATGCCCGGGCCGCCCACGCAGGCAGCGTGCCCTACCTGAAGGCCGCAGGCATCGTTCTGGGCGGCTGGCAGCTCGCACGCGCGGCGCAGGCCGCGGCGGCGCGGCTCGGCGAGCCCGGCGCGGACGAGGCGTTCCTGCGCGGCAAGATCGCGAGCGCACGCTTCTTCGCAGAGCACATGGTCGTGACGGCGCCCGGGCTGCGCGATTCAATCGTCGACGGTGCGGACAGTGTGCTGGGGCTGGCCGAAGACGGCTTCTGAGGTCCGGCCGCGGGTCAGTCCGTCAGCCGTAGCGTGACCCGGATTGCTCCGTGGTCCGACTGCAGGGCATCGCGGTCGTTGAGGTGGTCGTTGAAATAGTCGACGCCCGTCACCTCACCGATCGCATGCTTGCCGCCGCGCAGGAATTCCTCGGATAGCAGCACGTGGTCGATGCTTCCCGGCTCGCCGTCGT
>JAUIAI010000547.1 GCA_030425615.1 Gammaproteobacteria bacterium | reverse complement strand
CCTTGAGGATCCAGGCGGCACGCGACGGCCGGGTGCCGTCGATGAAGGCCTTCGGGAAACTCGGCAGCAGCGCCCCGCCGTAGCCGAACTCCGCCAGCACGATCTTGCCGCGCTCGACCGTCAGGGGGCACGAACCGTAGCCGTCGTACTGGGCCGCAGCACCGCGGCCGGTGATGTCGGCCACGATATTCTCCGCCACCACGGGAGCCTGCTTGCGCGCGGCAGCGGCCGTCTTGGCGTTCGGTGCGTTCATCACGTCACCGAGCGACCAGATGTTCTCGAAGGTCTTGTGTCGAAGAGTGGCCTGGTCGACATCGACCCAGCCGGCTTCGTCCGCCAGGGGCGAGACACGGATGAAGTCAGGTGCTGTCTGCGGCGGGCAGACATGCATCATGTCGAACTCCATCTCCACGCGCCGGGGCTCGGCATCCGGCGCCCCGACCTCGAACACGGCCTTGCGGGCCGGACCGTCGACGGCCACCAGGTTGTGGAAGAAATTGAGCTTCGCGTTGTAGCGGCTCACGTACTCCATGAGCGCCGGCACATAATCCTTCACCCCGAACAGCACGCCGCCCGCATTGTTGAAGTTGATCTCGATGTCGCGCAGCACGCCGCGCCTGTGCCACGCGTCGCCGGACATGTACATGGCCTTCTGCGGTGCGCCCGCGCACTTGATGGGCATGGGCGGCTGCGTGAAGATGGCGCGACCCTTGCGCAGGTTCTGCACGAGTTCCCAGGTGTACGGGGCCAGGTCGTACCGGTAGTTCGACGTGACGCCGTTGCGGCCCAGCGTCTCCTCGAGCCCCTCCACCTTGCGCCAGTCCAGTTTCAGCCCCGGACACACCACGAGCCGCTTGTACTTCACCACCCGGCAGCCGTCGAGGATGACGGCATCGCTCTTGGGCTCGAACGCGGCCACCGCGCCCTTGATCCAGTGCACACCGCGCGGGATCAGACTGCCCATGGTCTTGGCCGTGGTCTCGGGCGTGAAAACGCCCGCGCCGACCATCGTCCAGCCCGGCTGGTAGTAGTGCACGTCCGCCGGATCGATGATCGCGATCTGCAGACCCGGTGAACGCATCTGCAGGCTCGAGGCCACCGAGATGCCGCCGGCGCCGGCGCCGATGATCACGACATCGAAGCTGGCGTCACCCGTGTCGGTGGGGGTCTTGCCGCCGTTGGCGATCCGCCGGGCCACGCCGTTCATGTCGTAGCCGGCCGCGCGGGCCGCGGCGAGGATATCGGCCATGGGGCGACGCGGTGCTTCGCTGAGCGCCCAGAGCGTGGCCGAACGCGTACCGGAACGACAGTACGCCAGCACCGGTCCGGGCAGATCCACCAGGGCCTCGGCGAAGGCCGCCGCGTCTTCGTCCTTCACCATCCCGGAGACCACCGGCAGATAGCGGGTCTCTAGGCCGTGCTCCCGAGCCTCGCGCTCGATCTCGTCGAAGCCGGGCTGGTCCGCGCCTTCGCCGTCCGGCCGGTTGCAGATGACCGAGCGAAAGCCCTCGGCCCTGATGCGGGCCACGTCGGCCGGCGTGATCTGTGCGCTGACCGAGAGCTCGGGCGCGAGGGTCTTGATTTCCATCTTCTCGTATGTCCGTGGTGACTTGCCGTTCAGAGCACGTTGATCGGCACCTTGAGCATCATGCGACCGGATTCGTCCGTGGGCACGTGGCCCGCGCGCATGTTCACCTGCAGGGACGGCAGGATGAGGCGCGGCATGTCCAGCGTGGCATCGCGTTCGGTACGGAAGCGCACGAACTCCTCGCGGGTCTTTCCGCCCCCCACGTGGATGTTGCTGGCCTTCTGTTCGCCCACCGTGGTCTCGTGCGCCACCGGGCGGCCGTTCGGGCCATAGTCGTGACACATGAACAGGCGCATTTCGTCCGGCAGCGACAACACCTTTTGGATGCTGTCGTAGAGCGTGCCGGCGTCCCCACCGGGGAAGTCCGCTCGGGCCGAGCCGCTGTCCGGCATGAACAGCGTATCGCCCACGAACGCGGCGTCGCCCATGACGTGCACCATGCAGGCCGGCGTGTGTCCCGGCGTGTACATGGCGAAGCACTGCATCGAACCCACGCTGTAGGTGTCGCCGTCCTCGAACAGCACGTCGAACTGACTACCGTCGCGCTTGAACTCCGTGCCCTCGTTGAAGACCTTGCCAAAGGTTTCCTGCACCACCTTGATCTCGCTGCCGATGCCGATCCTGCCGCCGAGCTTCTCCTGGATGTAGGGCGCGGCCGAGAGATGGTCGGCGTGCACATGGGTCTCGATCAGCCACTCCAGCGTGAGGCCGCGCTCGCGGATGCGTTCGATGATGCGGTCGGCGTGCGAGGTGCCGATGCGCCCCGCCGCGTAGTCAATGTCCAGTGTGCTGTCCACGACCGCGCAGGCCTGCGAGGCCGGGTCCTTGACGATGTAGCTGAACGTGTTGGTCGGCTCGTCGAAGAACATCTCGACGTCAGGATGCACGGTCATCTGTACCGGGTAGTCGCCCATTCGGATACTCCCACTAGTATTGAATTCGAGAAGATCGAAGTCTAATGTATGTTTTTAGGGTTGCCAAGCCCTGCCCGCCCGCTCTGCCCGGTTCAGCGCTTGCGCGCGGCACGCGGCCGCGCGGCGGCCGGTGGCGAGCGCACGACCATCGGCGCGACGATGCCCTGCTGGAGCGGCAGCACGCGGTCCAGGAGTTGGGAGCGATTCGCCGAGATATCGGCGATCGTGACGCCGTCGAGCACCTTCATGAACGCACCGGCTGCCTCCTGGAAGGTGGCGGACAGCTCGCAGATTCCGATCAGCGGGCAGGTGTTGGAGGCCGGATCGAAGCATTCCACGAGGTCCAGCGGTCCTTCGGTGAGCCTGACCACCTCGCCCACTCCGATCTCCCCGGCAGGACGACCCAGGCGGAAGCCTCCGCCCCGCCCGCGCACCGTCTGCAACAGGCCCGCCCTGCCCAGTTCGTGGACCACCTTGACCACGTGCGGGCGGGCAAGCCCGTGCACTCGCACCACGTCGTCGACCCTCACCAGGTCCGGATGGTGGAGCGCGGCGAGTTGCAGGGATCGGAGTGCGTAGTTGGTGTAGCTGGTGAGTCGCATGGGGCATAGCGGCCTAAAACATCGAAATTGGATGTTAGTTTATTGCGCGCCGGAGCGGTTGCGGGCTCGCGTCTCCGGACGGATCGTCCGCCGGGGGAAGCAGCCATCGGCTACCATGACCGGATCCAACGATGAGGGTTCGGCAAGATGGCGAGCGAGGGGGATCCGGCCGCGGCGGCCGCCGGCCAGACCATGCTTCCGAAGGAGTTGCCCGAGAAACTCTGCGAGATCGGCACGGCACGGAC
>JAUIAI010000546.1 GCA_030425615.1 Gammaproteobacteria bacterium | reverse complement strand
CGTCACTGGTGACCAGGTGGGCGCCTTCGCACGCCTGCATGGGATCGGAGAACACCGTGTAGTGATCGTGACCGTCGAGCCGCAGACTGGTCACGTCCACCTCGTAGCCGGGCGGGGTCGAGATGTTCAGGTGAAACCCGAGCTGCTCGGCGGCCTGCAGCCAAGAGTTGCACATGTTGTTGCCATCGCCGATCCAGGCCACAGTGCGGCCGCGGATCGGCCCGCGATGTTCGATGAACGTATAGACGTCGGCCAGAATCTGGCAGGGGTGGTGCTGGTTCGTCAGCCCGTTGATGACGGGCACGTTCGAATACTCCGCGAACCGCTCCACGACGGTCTGCTCGAATGTGCGGATCATGACGAGATCGCACATCCGCGAAACGACCCGCGCGGCATCCTCCACGGGTTCTCCGCGGCCGAGCTGGGAGTCGCGCGTGTTCATGAAGATCGCGTTGCCGCCCAGCTGGGCCATGCCGGCCTCGAACGACAGGCGCGTTCGGGTGCTGGCCTTCTCGAAGATCATCACCAGTGAACGGTCGGCGAGCGGCTGATAGGGCTCGTACCGCTTGAACCGCATCTTGATGATGCGGGTGCGCTCGAACAGGTAGTCGAGTTCGTCGGCGCTGAGGTCGTTGAACTCCAGGAAATGGCGGATCGTCATCGGTGTCTCCCGGTGCGGGCCGGCTGGATCGGCGGCAATGGCTCGGGCGGCGGGCCGCCCGGCGGGCGGCCCGGCCATGCTCGAGGTCGGCTGGAAGGGGTCAGGCCTGCGCCTGCTCGCGGATGAGCGGGATGAGTCGTTCGAGCATCCACTGTGCGTGGGATCGTTCGAAGATCAGGGGCGGCAACAGACGGATGACGTTGCCGGCCGTGACGTTGAGCAGCATGCCGGCCTGCGTGGCCGCCGCCACGAAGCCCGGGCAGGGCTTCGTCATCTCGATACCGATCATCAGACCCTGGCCGCGCACCTCCCGGACGCCGTCCAGGCCGGCCAGACCCTCGCGCAGACCGCCCAGGATCAGGTCGCCGACCTCGGTGGCACGTGCAAGCAGCCCTTCCTCCTCGATGACCTGGACCGTGGTGACGGCCGCCCGCATGGCGAGCGGATTGCCGCCGAAGGTCGTGCCGTGGTTCCCTGGCTGAAACGTCTCGGCCGCTGCTCCGCGGGCCAGGACGCCGCCCACGGGCACGCCCGAGCCGAGCCCCTTGGCGAACGGCACCACGTCGGGCAGGACGTCCGCCCACTGGTACGCGTACCAGCGTCCGGTGCGGCCCGTCCCGCACTGGACCTCGTCGATCATCATCAGCCAGCCCCGTTCGTCGCACAGGGCCCGCACCTGCTGCAGGTATTCGGCGCGGGCGGGCAGGATGCCGCCTTCGCCCTGGATCGTCTCCAGGAAGACTGCGGTGACGTTCGGGCGCTCGTTGGCGATGCGGCGCAGATCCTCGATGTCGTTCAGCCTCGTGCGGACGAAGCCCGGAACCAGGGGCTCGAACCCCTTCTGTACCTTGCTGTTGCCCGTTGCCGAGAGCGTGGCCAGCGAACGGCCGTGGAATGCGTTCTCGTAGACGACGATCTCGGGCAGATCGACGCCGCGGTTGTGCCCGTAGAGGCGCGCGAGCTTGATCGCGGCTTCGTTGGCCTCCAGCCCCGAGTTGCAGAAGAACGCCTTGGTCATGCCCGAGCGCTCGACCAGCATCTGCGCCAGCTGGCGCTGCAGAGGGATGTCGTAGAGGTTGGAGCAGTGGATGAGTCGCCCGACCTGTTCGCGCAGGGCGGCCGTCAGGACCGGATGGGCGTGACCCAGGGTGCTCACCGCGATTCCGGAGAGGCAGTCGAGGTAACGTCGCCCGTCCACGCCGTAGAGCCAGACCCCCTCGCCGTGCGAGAGCGCCAGCGTGCGTTCGCCGTAGGTGTTCATCAGGGGTGAGGGCGCGGACATCGGGGGCCTCCTTGACGGATGAGGTTCGGGCCGGCCCTGCCGAGGGCACTTTTGCCGCTCGAGGCGGCACGCGGCCCGTCGGTCGAGGGAGATCCGGCCGCTTCGGGCACGCCTGGCAGGCGGGAAACGCCGTCGATCTCCGGAATGCGGATTGTATGGGATGCATGGCACATCTCAAACGATCACGCCGTTGCCAGGCGCCTATAATCGGCAGCCATGCCGAATGCCGAAGCCCCCAGGTCGTTTGTCATCGTTGGCCGCACCCACGACGGCCAGCGCTTCCGGCCGAGCGACTGGGCCGAGCGGCTGTGCGGCGTCATGTCGCAGTACCGGCCACGCCACAGCGCGGGCTCGCATCTCACCTATTCGCCATTCGTGATGCCCGGTCAGCACGACGGCGCCAAGGCCGTCTTCGTGGACGCTGCCCTGTACGGACTCGAGCCCATGGCGTTCCGGTTTCTGGAGAATTTCGCGCGTGACAATCACCTGGTGCTGGACTTCACGTCCGGTGGCCGGGCGGTGCGTTCATCCCCGCTGTCGGCGGCACCTTTGACGCACTAGTCGAAGTCTCGCGTGTAACGCGCGGTATTTGTTGCGATTTCTCACTCCTTCCGTTTTGGGTTTCTGCGGCACGCAGATACAATTGCGCGTCGAACGCGGGGATCAGAAGCCCTGCGCGAGCCAGAAAGACACCAACGCACCGGCCCAAGAGCCGGAAGCGGCCAGAGGAATCGCTCTCCATGATGCAACCCAGCGACGGGCGCAGCAGCGTCGTCGACGACGCCCGCCCCGAGTACCGTGTCGCTCTGTTCGGCCTCAAGGATTCCTTCCAGCACATCCTGGAAGTCATCACACGTCACGCGCGGCACAATCCGTACCGTTTCCGTCTCGCCGACAACCGGCGTGCGGGAGCCTTCGACATCGCCCTGGTCGACATGACGGTCGACGGCGGTCCTGAACTCGCGACGACGCTGCAGCGCATGCTGAACGGCCGGCCGGTCGTCAAGGTGGGCCGTCGCGCGGATGCGAGCAGGGGCCGTGACGACGTGGTCGGCGCGCGCTTCGCCCGTGAAGTGCTGGGCGCGCTGAATTCGTTCGTCGAATCCAATCTCGGTCTGACGCCGGCCGACGGCGGGCAGCCGGTCGTCGTGCGGCCGGTCAAGCCGCGCAAGCCCCGCGCTCTGATCGTCGACGACAGCCCGACAGTGCGGCGCCAACTCGCAGCGGCACTGCATCAGATCGGCATGGTCAGCGAGTCGGTAGGTTCGGCCAGCGCCGCGCTCGAGCTGCTGGGCAACAGCGAGTTCGATCTGGTCTTCGCCGACGTCATGATGCCGGGCCAGGATGGCTACCAGCTTACTCGGGAGATCAAGCGGGATCGGTCACTGCGCGGCGTGCCGGTGATCATT
>JAUIAI010000545.1 GCA_030425615.1 Gammaproteobacteria bacterium | reverse complement strand
GTCATCCTCGGCCGCAGGCCGGTCGGTCGGCGGGTGGCCATCCTGGGCGCCGGCGGAATCGGGTTCGACGTGGCCGAACTCGTGTCGCACGACGGCGTCTCGGCCGCGTTGGACATCGATGTCTTCGCCCGGGAGTGGGGCATCGACTTCGTCAACCATCCTCGCGGCGGCGTCACCGGCGTCGAGCCGCAGGTGGCGCGGGCTGACCGGACCGTCTACCTGATGCAGCGCAAGCCGGACGCACTGGGGCGGTCACTCGGCCGGACCACGGGCTGGACCCACCGGATCACGCTCGCGCGTCGTGGTGTGCACATGGTGGCCGGTGTGGAGTATCTGAAGATCGACGACGCCGGCCTGCACACCCGTGTGAACGGCGAGCCGCAACTGTTCGAGGTGGACACGGTGATCGTCTGCGCGGGTCAGGAGCCATTGCGTACCCTGCACGACGATCTGCACGCGCTGGGAGTGGAATCCACGCTCGTGGGCGGGGCCTTCGAGGCGGCCGAGCTCGACGCGAAGCGGGCGATCAAGCAGGCGAGCGAGCTGGCGTCACGGGTGTGACAGCGGGCGCCGGCTTGCCGGCGCGCCGCACGCGGTGAACAATGCCCCTGCCACGGGTGTCGGTCGTCGGATCGGTGCCACCCGAAAGAACGACGCAGGGGGAGACATGGGCTTCGACACGAAGGTCTGGCTCGAAGGGCTCGGTCTGGGCCGCTATGCGCCGGCCTTCGCCGAGCACGAGATCGGGCCGGACCTGCTGCGCGAACTCGATCACGAATCCCTCCGGGCGATCGGGGTCGGAATCGTCGGGCACCGGCTGACGATCCTGCAGGCTGCGCGCCGGCTCGATCCCGCATATCCGGAATCGGCAACAGCCGCCCCCGCGTCGCCGGCGGGAGCCCCGGTCGTTGCCGCGCCGGCCGCCGAACACCGCCTGCTCGCGGTGCTGTTCGCCGATCTCGTGGGGTCGACTGCGATGTCGGAACGCTTCGACTCGGAAGTGCTTCGCGACCTGCTCCACGAGGTCCAGGTCGCCTGCGACCGGACCGTTCGTCGATACGGCGGTCATGTGGCCCAGGTCCTCGGCGACGGAGTCATGGCCTATTTCGGCTGGCCGAACGCTCATGAAGACGATACCTCGCGCGCGGTCCATGCGGCTCTGGACATCGTCGAGGCCGTCGGAGCCCTCGAGGTTGCAGAGGGCGACCGGCTACGGGTCAGGGTGGGCGTCGCGACCGGACCGGTCGTGGTCGGGGACATGGAGGGGACCGAGTCCTCCCTGTCCCGGCTGGCCGTCGGGCAGACGCCCAACCTGGCAGCCCGCCTGCAGGAGCTCGCAAAGCCCGGTCAGGTCCTGATCGATGCGCAGAGCCGTCGCCTAGTCGGCGGCGCGTTCGAGGGCGAGTCCATCGGTGAACGCTCGCTGAAGGGAATCGCCGAACCCGTCCTGGTCTGGCGGGTCGACCGCGTGGCCAGCGGCATCGGGCGGTTCGCCGCGGCTCACGTGCGGGGGGTGTTGCCGCTGATCGGACGCGAGGCCGAACTGTCGGCCCTGGTCCGTGGCTGGCGCGCGGCCCGCGCCGGCGAAGGACGGGTGGCGATGCTGCGCGGCGATCCGGGGATCGGCAAGAGCCGGCTGCTGGCAGCCTGTGCGCGGACGGTACGGGACGAGGGTGGCCAGGCGACCGGTCTGCAGTGCTCGCCCTTTTACACGAGCAGTGCGCTCTGGCCGGTCGTGCAGGGACTCGAGCGCGAGCTCGGCCTGGCGGGACGGGCCGTCGCCAGGTTCGCCGGGGCTCAGGACCCGGGCGCACCGGTCGACACCCGGCTCGATGCGGTCGAGGCGTTCATGGTCGGGCGGAACGGCCTGCCGCGCGAGGACGCCCGCTATGTCGCGACGTTGCTCTCGTTGCCCGCGGATCGCCGCTATGGCGCCTCCGGCCTGTCGCCGCAGCGATTCAAGGAAGAGACGCTGCGCACACTCACCGACCTGGCGGCGGCCGCCGCCAGGCGCCAGCCCGGGGTCCTGTGGATCGAGGACCTTCACTGGGCCGATCCGACCACCCTGGAGTGGCTCGACTCGCTGGTGGGGCGCGTTCGCGATCTGCCGTTGTTCGTCGTGCTCACCTGCCGTCCGGAGTTCGGCAACCGGTGGGCCGGCAGTGATGTCGTGGGTGCAGTCGATCTCCCGACCCTCGACCGCGAGCAGTGCGCGCAGCTGGCCCGGCACGCCGCGGCGGGCGAGCCCCTGTCGGACGGGTGGCTCGACGAGATCGTGAGCCGCACGGACGGCGTGCCGCTGTTCGTGGAGGAGCTGACCCGTGCGGTCGTCGAATCGGCCGCCGGCGCACTCTCGGCGGCGGCCGCCGGCGGGCTGGACGGCCGTGACCGGCAGTGGGTGCCGACCACGCTGCGGGGTTCGTTGACCGCCCGTCTGGACCGCCTCGCCCGGGCGAAGCCCTTCGCCCAGATCGGCGCGGCGATCGGGCGCGAGTTCGATCACGCCCTGATAAGCGCCGTCGCCGCGCAGGAGGGCGGCGGCCTGGACGACGCGCTCGGGCAACTCGCCGGGGCCGGGCTGATCCTGCGTCGGGGCGATCCCCCCGACGCCTCGTACGTCTTCAAGCACGCGCTCGTCCAGGATGCCGCCTACGAATCGATGCTCACGGGGCGGCGCCGGACACTGCATGCGCGGATCGCGCGGGCGATCACGGTGCAACGACCCGATGCGGCCGAAACCGACCCGGGGCTGCTCGCCCAGCACCTGACGCTGGCGGGGGAAACGGCGGAGGCGATGCCCCACTGGATCGCCGCGGCCGACCGGGCCGTCGCGAGATCGGCGCTGGCGGAAGCGGCGTCGATCCTCGATCGGGCCCTGGACATCGTACGTGGCCAGGCCGACTCCGAGTCCCGCATCCGGCACGAGCTGGAACTGCTCATTCGACGGAATGCGGTGGTTCTCGCGCTCGAGGGGTGGGCGGCGGAGGGGCTGCGGGTCATTTCCGACCGTGCCGCCGAGGTGGCGCGAGGTGGAGCGTTCAACGATCTGTTGGTCCGGCTGCTCCTGGGCGGTCATACCTACGTGATCAACCGCGGCCGGGTGGAGGAATCCGCTGCAAGGGCGAACGAGCTGATCCGGCTGGCCCGTGGCAGCGAAGTTCCCATCACCGGGCTCGTCAGCCAGTTCGGCGCGCTTCACTCGGACTACTTCGCGGGCAGTTTCTCCGCCGTTCTGGACCGGTACGAACAGGTGAAGGCCGGGTACGCGGGCACACCCAGGCAGACTCTCGGCCTCGCATCGGGATTCTGGCTGGACGACGCGGAGAACGTCCGGGTCCTCAGCGGGATCTACGC
>JAUIAI010000544.1 GCA_030425615.1 Gammaproteobacteria bacterium | reverse complement strand
GTATCCTGAATGTGGCCTCGATTGCCGGCCTGCGCGGCAACCCTCCCGGCACGAACACCACCATTGCCTACAACGCCACAAAGGCAGGGCTCATCAATTTCACGCGGGCACTGGCGGGCGAATGGGGGCCGCACGGCATCACGGTCAACGCGCTGGCGCCGGGCTTCTTTCCCACCCGAATGACCCGGGGGGCGCTCGATCAGTTCGCCGACCAGATCAGGGCGATCACCCCTTTGCACCGCCTCGGTGACGACCATGATCTGCAGGGGGCGAGCCTGCTCTTCTGTTCGGACGCCGGCAAGCACATCACCGGCCAGATCCTGGCCATCGACGGAGGCGTCAGTGCCGTCTGACGATTCGAACCGAACCGAGGACGAGCAGGCGCCGCGCACCGATGCGATCGTCCCGGATCCGCAAGGCAGGTTTCCAGTCCCCATCCCCTTCATCCGTGCCCTGGGGGTGCACCTCACGGAATTCGGCGGGGGGCGGGCCGGCTTGCGCCTTGACCTGGAAGACTGGCATCTGAACTCGTTCGCCATGGCCCACGGAGGCGTCATCATGACGATGCTGGACATCGGCCTGGCGATGGCGGGCCGTGCGAGCCCGCGTGACGACGACGATCCCACCAAGGGACTGGTGACCATCGAGCTCAAGGCCTCTTTCATGCAGCCGGCATACGGACAGGTCCTGCAGGTCAACGCGTTGTGTACGCACCGGACCGCCAGCATCGCGTTCTGCGAGGGTGAAGTCCGGGACGAGCAGGACAAAGTGGTGGCCAAGGCCTCGGGAACCTTCAAGTACATGAAACAACGCGGCTGAGGCCGCGATCCGTGGCGGCACCGCCCGAACCCGGAAGAACGGAGACCATCAGATGAACGCACCACAGACCGATTTGCGCAGCCAGGTGTCGGAGGCAGAGTGGCGCATACGGACCGACCTCGCGGCCGCCTACCGCCTCATCGCCCACTACGGTTGGGACGATCTCGTGTTCACGCACATCTCTGCACGAGTGCCCGGCCCCGAGCACCACTTCCTGATCAACCCCTACGGTCTGATGTTCGACGAGATCACGGCCTCCAACCTGGTCAAGGTGGATGCCCATTGCCAGCCGGTCATCGAGACCGAGTACCCGGTGAACCCGGCGGGCTTCGTCATCCACAGCTGCATACACGAGGGCCGTGAGGACGTGGTCTGTGTACTGCACACGCACACGCCCTCAGGGGTGGCCGTGAGTGCGCAGGCCGCGGGCCTGCTGCCCATCTCACAGCAGGCGACCGTCGTGATGCCGTCGCTTGCGTATCACGACTACGAAGGCGTGGCCGTTCACGAGGACGAACAGCCTCGTCTGCAAAGCAACCTCGGCCGCAACAGCTATCTGATCCTTCGCAATCACGGCCTGCTCACGGTGGGGCGTTCGGTCGCAGAGGCGTTCCAGAACATGTTCACGCTGCAGCGCGCATGCGAGATCCAGGTCTTGGCGCAGGCCGGCGGCCAGGAGCTGGTGATGGTCTCGAACGAGATCGTCGACCGCAATCGTGCGGCGCTGCGCGTCGCGCTGACCGACAAGGGATCTGGCCTGGCATGGCCGGCGCTGCTGCGTCGACTCGATCGGGTCAGCCCCGGCTACGGGGACTGAGATGCTCAAGGAATTCAAGGGCCGCACGGCGGTCATCACCGGGGCCGGTAGCGGATTCGGTCGCGAGTTCGCGTTGATCGCCGCCGACCGGGGGATGAATCTGGTCCTCGCCGACATCCAGGCGGATTCGCTTGCCGAGACCGAGACCATGGTCACGGCGCGCGGGGCCGAAGTCCTCTCCATGAGGACCGATGTCGGCGATGCCGCGTCCGTCGAAGCCCTGCGCGATGCCTGTCTCGAGAGGTTCGGAGCACCGGGGTTGTTGTTCAACAATGCCGGGGTGGCCGTAGGCGGCCTCGCCTGGGAGAACAGCGTCTCGGACTGGGAATGGGTGCTCAGGGTCAACCTATGGGGCGTCATTCACGGCATCCGATGTTTCGTACCGGCGATGATCCAGGCGGGGCGGCCGGCCCATGTGGTCAACACCGCATCGGTGGCCGGTCTGCTGTCTCCGCCCACGATGGCCGTATACAACGTCAGCAAGCACGGTGTGGTCACGCTTTCCGAGACGCTTTTTCACGACCTGCGCATGGTTGGCGCACCGGTTGGAGTCAGCGTTCTGTGCCCGGCCTTCGTACCGACGGGAATCGCCGACTCGGGTCGGAACCGGCCTGAGAACCTGCGCTCCACCCAGGCTCCCACGGCCTCCATGCGTGCGGCCCAGGCCAGCACAGAGAAGGCCGTCCGTTCGGGCAAGATCAGTGCCGCGGACGTCGCGGCAATGACTTACGAGGCGATCGAACAGGACCAGTTCTACATCGTCACGCACGAGCGGATCATGGACTCCGTGAGGCTGCGCGTGGCCGACGTCTCGGAGCGTCGCAATCCCACGGATCCGTTCAGCATGCGCCAGGACGTGGCGCCTACCTCGGGCGAGGGCGACGGATGAGCGAGGGAACGCCGTTCATTCATCGCGAGCGTGTCCGCTGGGCCGAGGCCGATCAGCAGGGCGTGGTCTTCAACGGGCATTACCTGACGTACTTCGACATCGGCATGACCGAATACCTTCGTGCGCTGTACGACGGGGATGCCCAGGCCATGTTCGGTATCTTTCACGACGTTTATGTCGTTCGCAGCGAGCTCGACTACCTGGATTCGGCGCGTTTTGACGAAACCATCGACATCGTCGTGCAGCCGACTCGCCTGGGCCGCTCGAGCATGACGCTGTCGTTCGAGATCCGCCGGGAGGACAAGGTCCTGATCCGGGGTTCCAACGTATACGTGCACGCGCCGTCGGGCGCCTCACAGCCCTGGCCGGACGACTTCCGCCGCCGGGTGGGTGAGGTGGGTCAACCGGCTGGTCGCTGACGGCGTTTCAGAAGTTCATGATGACCTTCATTCCAGACTCCGTCCGACGACTCGTCGCGTGCGGTATTGCCGCGTTGCTGCCGGTCGTGGCGCAGGCGGGCGCGCTCGACCTCATATCGTCCGCGGACGCGGGTCAGGCCGTCAGGCTTGCGCTCGAGAAAGGCAGCGAACGGGCGGTGTCTCAACTGGGGCGTCCGGGGGGGTTCTCGGACGATCCGTCACTTCGGATCCCGCTGCCGGAGGCGCTGCAGAAGTCACGCAAGGTCCTCAAGTTCATGGGGCGCGGCGACGACCTTAACGCGCTCGAGAACGCGATCAACCGGGCAGCAGAGCAGGCTGTACCCGAAGGCAGACAGGTCCTGGTCGAGACCGTTCGCTCGATGACGCTGGCCGACGCGAAGTCGATCCTGA
>JAUIAI010000543.1 GCA_030425615.1 Gammaproteobacteria bacterium | reverse complement strand
GGCCGCGGTCACGGCCGCGGCGGACGCGTCGACGGTGCCGACGGCGACGTCATCATTGGCGCTCTCGGCCGCGGGCTTGCGCCGCCGCCGGCGTCGGCGACCGTCCTCGTTGGCCGAGGAGGCCTCCGCCGCTTCTTCCGTTGCCACGGTCACCTCTTCGGTGGCCTCATCGCGGCTCCGGCCTCCGGAGCGGCCTCCGCGGCGGCCTCCGCGGCCCCGGGATTCGCCCTTGCTCTCATCGCGCGGCTGGCGGCGCGAACGCGTTCCGGAGCCCGAACGGGTGCCGCTCTTCGACGCGCTCTGCTCGTCGCCCTCGGTAACCGCCGGCGTCGACGGGCGCTGCTGGCTCGCGTCCGCTTCGTTGGCGGCCACGTCACGCCGGAACCAGCGCGCGATCAGGCCGAACAGCCCGCCCGACGCGGCCGTACGCTCGGCAGTGGCGACGGTCGGCTCGGCGATCGGTGAGACCTGGGGCGCGGCCGGAGCGGCGACGGGTGCCGGCTTGTCCGGTGTGATGCCCTTGACCACCGCTTCCTGCCGCGGCTTGTTGTTCTCGGCCTTGCTCTCCAGGTACATCGGCTCCTCGGGCCCGTCGGCGATCGAGTAGCTGGCCCGGTAGCTGCTCAGGCGTTCGTCGTCGTGTCGCAGGCGCTCGAGCCGGTAATGCGGGGTGTCGATGTGCTTGTTCGGGACGAGCACGATCTCGACCTTCATCCGCGCTTCCAGCTTCGCGATCTCACCCCGCTTCTCGTTCAGAAGATAGGTGGCGACCTCGACGGGAACCTGGGCGTAGATCGCGGCCGTGTTCTCCTTCATCGATTCTTCCTGCACCACGCGCAGGATCTGCAGGGCAGAGGATTCCACATCGCGGATGACGCCGGTGCCGGTGCACCTCGGGCAGGTGATGTGGGTGCCCTCGTTCAGGGCCGGCCGGATGCGCTGCCGCGACAACTCCATCAGACCGAACCGCGAGATCTTGCCGATCTGGACACGGGCGCGATCGAGATGCAGGGCCTCCTTGAGGCGCGCCTCGACCTCGCGCTGGTTCCGGTTGTTCTCCATATCGATGAAATCGATCACGATCAGGCCGCCGAGGTCGCGGAGCCGCATCTGGCGGGCCGCTTCGTCGGCGGCCTCCAGGTTCGTTCGCAGGGCCGTCTCTTCGATGTCCGAGCCCCGGGTGGCGCGCGCCGAGTTGACGTCGATGGCGACCAGCGCTTCGGTGTGATCGATGACGATGGAGCCGCCGGAGGGCAGGGGAACGTTGCGCGAATAGGCCGTCTCGATCTGGTGTTCGATCTGGAAGCGCGAGAACAGCGGGGTCGGATCCCGGTATCGTTTGACGCGGTTCACGACGTCGGGCATCACGTGGGCCATGAACTGCTGGGCCTGCTCGTGGATGTCGTCCGTGTCGATCAGGACCTCGCCGATGTCCGGCGAGAAATAGTCCCGAATGGCGCGGATTACCAGGCTGCTTTCCTGGTAGATCAGGAAGGGACCGGGGGCGGAGCCGGCGGCGGATTCCACTGCGCGCCACAACTGCAGCAGGTAGTTGAGATCCCACTGAAGCTCCTCGACCGAGCGGCCGATACCAGCCGTGCGCGCGATCAGGCTCATGCCCGAGGGGTACTCCAGCGACTCCAGCGACTCCCGCAGTTCCTGCCGGTCTTCGCCCTCGACCCGCCGCGAAACGCCGCCGCCGCGCGGGTTGTTGGGCATCAGCACCAGGTAGCGGCCGGCCAGGGAAATGAACGTGGTGAGCGCGGCCCCCTTGGCACCGCGCTCTTCCTTGTCCACCTGGACGATCAGTTCCTGACCTTCCTTGATGGCTTCCTGAATGCGGGCCTTGCCCACGTCCGCGCCCGACTTGAAGTAGGCGCGGCTGATCTCCTTGAAGGGCAGGAAGCCGTGGCGCTCCTCACCGTAATTGACGAAGCAGGCCTCCAGGCTGGGCTCGACACGGGTGACGACGCCCTTGTAGATGTTGCTCTTGCGAGACTCGCGTCCGGCTGATTCGATGTCGATGTCGATCAGCCGCTGGCCGTCGACGATGGCCACGCGCAGCTCTTCGGCGTGCGTGGCGTTGAACAGCATTCTCTTCATGCATGGCTCCAGGCGCAGAGAGCGTGGTGTGCGCGACACCAGCGGTGCGGACGAGGCCGAGCAAGAAGCGGAAGAGAGAGGGTCAGAAGCGGGTCGGCGGCCGGCCCGGGCGGGCCGGTGCGGACGAAGGCCACGACCCGGCATGAGCGCGACCTGTTCGGTGGCGCCTAGCGGATGCTGAAGCTGTGGTTTCGTCTTGTGACACGAGGAATTCTGAGTTCCGGACTCTGCCGGCCCGGAATCCGGGACGGCGCGCTTGCGCGATTCGTTCCGACCGCGTCCGGGCAAGATTCACCGGACCGCGATGGCAATGTCTTTTCGCGACGGGACCGTGCTTCTGGGTGATGCGGTGCCTGGGGTCTCGTGCACCGACCGTGGAGGCTTCTGGCCCGCGGTGGCTTCGGTGTGCTCGGATCGCGCCTGAGAGGCGCAGGACCCGGACCGGGAGGCGGATGGATCGTCGCAAACCGTTTGGTACGGCGCAAATCCCGTCGAATGCGTAGTATATCAAGGTGGGGTCGCGTGGGGCCCGGCTGCGCGTGATTTCCGCTTCATGGGCACCTGCGCACATAGGAGCGGGTCATTTCGTTGTAATGAACACACAGGTTCGCATCGCGGCCGTCGACGAAGCCGGTGAAGGGCAGCGACTCGACAATTTCCTCGCGCGCCAGTGCGGCGGCGTGCCCAAGAGCCATCTCTACCGGCTGATCCGGCAGGGGCAGGTCCGTATCAACGGCCGCCGATGCCGACCCGAGAGCAAGCTGGCGGTCGGCGATCAGGTCCGTATCCCGCCGATGGCGGGCGTCGCGCGGCCGGCTGCCCCGCGTTCCGAGATGTACCAGCGCACTGCCGCCAGGCTGGCCACGCGGCTGCCCATCGTGCACGAAGACGACGATCTCGTGGTCATCGACAAGCCCGCCGGAACGGCCGTGCACGGGGGGAGCGGGGTCTCGAGCGGCGTGATCGAGCAACTTCGCGCGCTGCGTCCCGAGGCCCGGTTCCTCGAACTGGTCCACCGGCTCGACCGCGATACATCCGGCCTGCTGATGGTGGCCCGTCGGCGGAGCACCCTGCGCGCATTGCACGAGGCGCTGCGCGAACGCCGGGTGCGCAAACAGTATCTGGCCGTGGTGCTCGGCGAGGTGCCCCCGGGCCGGCAGACCGTGAGGCTGGCGCTGAGCCGGACCCTCAACGCGGACGGTGAGCGCCGCGTCCGGGTGGATCCGGAAGGCCTGGCGGCGGTGACCCATGTCC
>JAUIAI010000542.1 GCA_030425615.1 Gammaproteobacteria bacterium | reverse complement strand
GCACAAGCCCGGCACGGCGTTCGACGCCGACCGCTGGGCGCTTTACGACACGACCACGGATTTCGCCGAGTGCGAGGACCTGGCCGAGCGCATGCCCGAGAAGCTGGTGGAGCTGATCCAGCTCTGGTGGGCGCAGGCCGGTCTGTACAACGTCCTGCCGCTGGACGACCGGGGAATCGAGCTGTTCAGCCAGCGACGGCCGGTGGCGGGCGGTCCGCCCCGCTCACACCGCTTCCTGCCCAACACGCCGCACATCGACCGCTTCGCCATTCCTGACCTGCGCAACCGCTCGTTCCGCATTCACGCGGCGATCGATCGAACGGACTCCTCTCAGGACGGGGTGCTCGTGGCGTGCGGGGCGCGAACCGGCGGCTATACGCTCTACATTCTCAACAACCGTGCCGTCTACGAGTACAACCACCTCGGCCGGATCACCCGGGTGACGGCAGGTCGGGAGCTCCCTGCCGGCGCCGTGCGGGTCGGCGTGTCGTTCGCCAAGACGGCAGAACACCAGGGCACGGTGACGATCCTCGTCGATGACGAGACGCTGGGCGACGCCCGCATCGAGCTGATGCCGTGGCGGCAGTCCCTGTTCGGTCTGGACATCGGGCGCGACACCGGCTCGAGCGTGAGTGAGGCCTACACCGCCCCGTTTCCGTTCGCCGGCCGGATCATCGACGTGGTGTTCGAGATGGACAATGACCGCGACGACCTGGCACGCGCCGCGCGGGTCGAGGCGCGCAATGCGCTGACGGATCAGTAGTAAACGCGGGTAAAGATCCGTCAGGCATTCGAAAACGCCCGGAGGCCGGACAACCGGAGCCCCGAGCACGACGTTTTCCTGAGCAGAGCCCATGACCGGGCCCGATGCCGCGACCGCGGCCATCGAACAGGAGAACGAACATGCGTCTCGCCGCCCTTGCCACCGCCCTGTTGATCGCCCACGCCGCCCCGGCGCCGGCTCACGCCGAGATCCTGGCAGGCGTTGCCGTCCAGCTGCCGGGTGTCAGTGTCCACCTCGGCCTGCCCGCCCGGCCGGACATGCGACTCATACCGGGGTTGCCCGTTTACTACGCACCGCAGGTGCGGGCCAACTACTTCTTCTATGACGGCCTGTACTGGGTCTTCCAGGCCGACGCGTGGTACTTCAGCACCTGGTACGGTGGCCCCTGGTTCGCCGCCAGTCCCTACGACGTACCGGCATTCGTCCTTCGTGTGCCGGTTCGCTACTTCCGGAGCCGTCCGGTCTTCTTCCGGGACTGGAGCCCGGCCGCACCGCCTCGCTGGGGAGACGTCTGGGGTCGTGAATGGCGGGTCCGCCGGGATGGCTGGGACCGCTGGGATCACCGCCATCCGCCGGCGGCCGCGCCACTGCCCTTCTATCAGCGGCGGTTCCCCGCGCCACGCTACCCGGACAGCGATCTTCAGCGGCGGGCCCTTCGTGGTACGCACGACGACCATCGACCTCTCGAACCCATGACACGCCGTGCGATCGAACGCCAGCGCCAGCTGGAGCAGGACCACAGGCGGCCTCCGTCCGGCGAACGCTTCGAGCGCGGTCACCGGCAGCCGCCGGGACAGCGGGACCGCTGAACACCCACAAGCTCCCAAACGCCGTCGGGCGGACGCCGCAGGCACCGGGCCGGCCCGGTCCGCCCCAGTCGGGCTTCCGCTGGCGACGGCCTGACTCAGACCGGCGCCCAGCCCGCCTTGCGCCTTTCGTGGAAACTCGCGAAGCCCTCGGCGGCCTCGCCGCTCTGGCGCCGGTCGGCGTGCTCGCGAACGAGCCGCTCGAATTCCTCGTCCGGGACCGGCGCACCCGCACAGCGCATCGCGCTGAGCTTGGAGACCGCCAGGGCCCCGGGGGCGGCGTTCAACAACCCGTCGAGCACCGGTGCGAGCGCCTCGTCGAGGTCGCCGGGCTCGCAGACCTCGTGTACGAGCCCGATGCGTCTTGCCTCGTCCGCACCGAAGCGCTCGCAGGTCTGCGCGTACCGGCGCACATTGCGCAGGCCGATGGCCTGGTTCAGTTGCGGAAAGATCACCGTGGCGGCCACGCCCCAGCGCACCTCGGAGATCGCGAACGTGGCGGAGCGCTCGGCCACGACCACGTCGCAGGCGGCCACCACCCCGGTGCCGCCGCCCACGCAGGCGCCGTGCACCAGCGCGACCGTGGGTTTGGCGAGCGAGTCCAGGCCGCGCACGGCGCCACCGGTCAGCCGCGACGCGGCGAGGTTGGCCTCGGGCGTGTCGCGGCTGACGGCCTGCAGCCAGCCCAGATCGGCACCCGCCTGGAAGTGCCGGCCGTTGCCGCGCAGTACGAGCACGCGAACGGCCGGGTCGTCGGCCAGCCGGCCGACGTGCTGCGCGAGCGCTTCGAGCATCTCGCCGTTGTAGGCATTGTTCACCTCGGGCCGGTTCAATGTGAGGGTGGCCACGCCACGGGCGTCGACGGCGCAGAGAACGACGGGTTCGGTCATGGAAATCCTCGGTTCAAATGTGCCGGCATGCGGCGGCCTTGCACCGGCCTCAGGCAGCCGTCCAGCCGCCGTCGATCATCAGCGCGGTCCCGGTGACCAGCGCCGAGGCGTCCGAGGCCAGGTAGACGATCGCGCCCATCACGTCTTCGATCTCACCCAGGCGGTCGAGCTTGATCTTGGAGCGGATCCAGGCCACGCGTTCTGCATTGGCGAACGTGGAGGCGGTCAGCGGCGTGCGGATGAACGTGGGACAGACGGTGTTGATGCGGATGCCGTGCGGCCCCCATTCGGTGGCCATCGCCTTGATCATGCCTTCCAGCCCGTGTTTGGAAGCGCAGTAGACGGCCCGGTCGATGCCGCCCACGTGCCCCATCTGCGAGGACACGTGCACGATGGAGCCGCGCACACTGTCGCCGATCATGCGGCGCGCCGCCAGCACTGACAAGAAATAGGCGCCACGCAGGTTGACGTCCATCACCGCCTGGAAGTCGTCCGGGTCGGTCTCCAGCGCCGGTCCGTGTCGCGCGATGCCCGCCGAGTTGACCACCACGTCGAACGTGCCCTGCCCGTCCAAGGCAGCCTTCATACCGTCCACGTCGGCGACGTCCAGCACCAGCGCCTCCGCGCTGGCCCCGGCCTCGCGCAGGGCGTGCACTAGAACGTCGAGCGCCTCGCGTCCCCGCGCCGCGCACACGACATGGGCGCCGGCCTCGGCCAGCGCCACCGCGCAGCCCAGACCGATGCCGCCCGAGGCGCCGGTGACCAGCGCGCGGCGGCCGTCGAGCCGGAACGACGGCGTGCGCGGCAGCGTGCCGCTCACTCGGACGGCGCCACCGCCGTGCCGTAGGGCACGTCGCGGTGACCATAGCGGCGCACGC
>JAUIAI010000541.1 GCA_030425615.1 Gammaproteobacteria bacterium | reverse complement strand
CGCGCGGCGGCGGATGGGGGCTATCACTTCGCCCAGTACCGGCTTGGCCAGACCTATCTGACCGGTGACGGCATTCCGGGCGGCGAGGATGACTCGCTCGGCATCCCCGACCGGGATGAGGCGGCGCGTTACCTGTCCATGGCTGCCGAGCAGGGCAATATCGAGGCGGTGCTGGATCTGGCGCGGATCTATTCCGAGCTTGACGGCCCGGGCACCGGCGACGCAGACCAGCAGTTCCGCTGGACCGAACGCGCGGTCGAGGCGGGGCTGCCCGATGCAATCGCGGCGCTTGGCTTCCTCTACGAACGCGGGCGCGGGGTTGAGGCCGACCCGGAACAGGCGGCGGCGTCGGCCCGCGCACTGGCCGAGCGAATCAACGACGGCTCCGGTGTGCTCGTGCTGACGGACGTCACCGGCGCGACGCCGTCCCGCATCGCCGCACAACTCGCCGAACCCTATCGGGTCGTGGTCGTCGCCGGGGTCAACCTGCCACTGCTCTTGCGCTCGCTCACCTATCGTCGGGGCCGCGAACTCGAGGCCCTGGTCGAGAAGGTGCTGCCGTCGGCCCGGGACGCGATCGAACCCGTGTTGCCGGAGGTTTTCGACTGCGGGGCCGTTGATGGTGCGGCCGACGCAACGCGCGCCGCGGATGCGACGCCCGCGTCGGACACGTCGGATGACGGGTCGCCGTCGTCGCCACAGACCGGCCGCACCTCCCGGGTCACGCGGAGCAGACACTGAATGCGCAGCGTGACCGTCACAGTAACGAACAAGCTCGGTCTGCATGCCCGGCCGTCGGCCAAGCTGACGCAGGTCGCCACCGGATTTCAGTCCGAGGTCTGGCTCACGCGCAAGGGCCGGCGCATCAACGCCAAGAGCATCATGGGCGTGATGATGCTGGCGGCGTCGCAGGGCAGTGAACTGCTGCTCGAGGTCGAGGGGCCGGACGAAGACGAAGCCACCGAAGCGCTGGAGACGTTGTTCCGCGACGGCTTCGGCGAGGCCGTGGAGTAGGCCCGCGATGTTCGCCCTGCACGGAACCGGCCTGGGTGGCGGGATCGCCATTGGACGTGCGCGCCGTCTGGCGATGCAGATCCGTGACGTCCCCCGCTATCACATCGACGCCGACGGGGTCGAGCGCGAGATCGAGCGTCTGCGCGACGCGGTATCGATCGTTCACGAAGAAGTGGTCACGCTGCGCGACAGCCTGCCCGATTCCGCGCCCGAAGAGGCCTATGCGCTGATCGACATCCATCTCATGATCCTTGCGGATCCGATGCTCGTGCCCGCGGCCGAGCAGACCATTCGCAACGAGTTGCGCAACTCGGAATGGTCCCTGATCTCCGAGATGGAGCACCTGGTGGCGCAGTTCGACGACATCGGAGACGCTTACCTGCGCGAACGGGGCCGTGATGTACGCCAGGTCACCGACCGCATCCTGGCGTTGCTCGTGGGCACGGGCCGGGTGTCCACCGCGGATCCTGGCGAGCCGATCGTGTTCGTGGCCGACGACATCGCGCCGTCGGACATGCTTCGTCTGAAGCACGGTGCCGGTTTCGCCATCGACATGGGCGGCACCACCTCGCACACGGCGATCCTGGCGCGTTCCATGGGTGTGCCTTCGGTCGTGGGCATGCAGTGTGGCACCGAACTCATTCGCGACGACGACTGGGTGGTGGTCGACGGCGACGCCGGCATCATGATCTGTGCGCCCGACGAATCGGTCCTGGCGGAGTACCGCAACCGACAGGCCAGCCGCGAGCTCGAACGTGCCAAGCTGCGGCGCCTCGTGGACGTGCCCGCGCGTACGCTGGACGGCACCGACATCGATCTCCTGGCCAACATCGAGCTTCCGGACGAGGCATCGCTGGCACGCGAGAACGGGGCGCAGGGTATCGGCCTGTTCCGGACCGAGTTTCTGTTCATGAACCGCACCGAGCTGCCGGGCGAGGATGAACAATTCGAGGCCTACCGCGCGGCGGTGGACGCGATGGAAGGTCAGCCGGTCACGATCCGGACCCTGGACGTGGGCGCCGACAAGGCGCTTCCCGTGTCACACCAGAGCGGTGTCGCCAACCCGGCGCTTGGTTTGCGCGCGATCCGCTTCTGCCTGACGCATCCCGAGCTCTTCCTGACGCAGTTGCGGGCCATCCTGCGTGCGTCCGCGCACGGCCCCGTCCGGATCCTGCTGCCCATGATCACCCATTCGCACGAGATCGTGGCCAGCCGCCGGCTGATCGACCGTGCGCGCGACCAGCTTGCGTCCCGGCGTGTGCCCGTGGCCGAGCGGGTGCCCGTCGGGGGCATGATCGAAGTGCCCGCGGCGGCGCTGTCGGCCGCGCACTTCCTGCAGCGCCTGGACTTCCTGTCCATCGGAACCAATGATCTGATCCAGTACACGCTGGCGATCGACCGGGCCGACCGCGACGTCTCGCATCTCTACGACGGTTTTCATCCCGCCGTGCTGCGTCTGATCGCCGGCACGATCGAGGCCGCGCGCAAGGCGGGCAAACCGGTGGCCGTGTGCGGCGAAATGGCAGGTGACCCCAGGGCCACCCGACTTCTTCTGGGCATGGGTCTCACCGAACTGTCCATGCACCCTGTGAACCTGCTGCGGGTCAAGCGCCAGGTGCTGCTCAGCGAGGTCGGCAAACTGCACGGACCCGTCACCCGGCTGGTCCGTCTCGGCGATCCGGAGCGCATCGGCACGGCGCTCGCGCGGCTGGAATCGACCGGAGGGCGCTCATGAGCCAGTCGGTCGGGGCGGTCGAGGCGCGCAGCGAGCGATTCGACGAGCCGTTGCCGCTGACGGGCGGCACCGCGTTCGCGCCCTACGAGCTCGTGTACGAGACCTATGGCCGGCTGAACGCGGACAAGAGCAACGCCGTGCTCGTGTGTCATGCGCTGAATGCTTCGCACCACATCGCCGGGCACTATGCCCACTCGCCGAAGGACGTCGGCTGGTGGGACAACATGGTCGGGCCGGGCAAGCCGCTGGACACCAACCGGTTCTTCGTGATCGGCGTGAACAATCTGGGCAGCTGCTTCGGCTCCACCGGACCGGCGAGCGTCAATCCGGCCACGGGCAAGCCCTACGGGCCGGATTTCCCGGTGCTCACGGTGGAGGACTGGGTGGACTCGCAGGCGCGTCTGGCCGATCGGCTCGGCATCGGGCGTTTCGCCGCGGTGATGGGCGGCAGTCTCGGCGGCATGCAGGCGCTGGCCTGGAGCATCCGCTATCCCGACCGCCTCGCCCACGCGATCATGCGCGGCGAGCGCGCCTCGCACACCCTGCAGCCGACCGCGCTCGCCAACGAGGCCTATGCGCGGCTGATCGACAGCGCGCGCGTGCAGCCGCGCGATCGGTCGCA
>JAUIAI010000540.1 GCA_030425615.1 Gammaproteobacteria bacterium | reverse complement strand
GCCGCGGTCGCGGCCCATCGCGCAGCGAGATTGGGCCACGACCCCGGCCGCTCAAGAGCCGGTTACAAATTATTTCATTTTGGCTTGCGGAAAAGCTGGATGGCGAAGGCCAGATGGCCGGCATCCGCCGCATCGACCCAGCTTTGCAGGCCCGCGAGCATCCGGGTGATGTACTCCTCGGAGATCTCGTCGGCCAGCTCGCCACGCCTCGCCTCCAGCGAGCGCCGGACCTGATCATAGTGTGTGCGCAGGTGCTCGGTGATCATCTCCTGCGCCAGCACCTCGAAGCCCACCCGTGCGGCCGCCTCGCGATAGAAGCCCGGTGAGCCCAGGCTGGTGAGACTCAGGCGATCGTACACGGGCTGCAGCACACCCTCCGGCACGTCGTCGGCCTGCATCGGATCCGTGAACACCATGTGCCCGCCCGGCTTGAGAACGCGCCACGCTTCCTGCAGCACGAGTTCCCGGTTGTCCGTGTGCAGGATCGCGTCCTGGGACCAGACGACATCGAAGCTCTCGTCGGGCTCGGGAATGTCCTCGAACGAACCGTGCCTGACGCTGATCTTCCCGGTCAGGTCGTAACGGGCGTTCTTGTGCCTGTTGGTGTCGTTCTGCGCCTCCGAGATGTTGAGGCAGGTCACCGACGCGCCGAACTTGGTCGCGATCTTGCGCGCCGAGCCGCCGTAACCCGCACCGATGTCCAGGACACGCGTCTGCTCGTCCAGTGCAGGCAGCATCGCGGCCATCGTCAGGACGGTACGCTCGCTCGCCGTGGCGATATCGTCGCCCTTCTCGTAGATGCCGATGTGGATGTCCTCGCCACCCCAGATCTTCATGTAGAAGTTGTCGGCGTCTTCGCTGTCGTAGTAGTCCTCGGCCGTGTTGCGCGCCTCGCCGGTCTCCGGGTCGGCGATCGATTTCTCGGCGACGTGGACGAAGAAGTCGGGCTCGTCCTGGTGATACGTCTCCTGGAAATCGCCGTAGGTCCGAACCCGCAGGAATCCCGCCTCCAGCAGCAACCGGCGCATGTAGCTGCGCCGCAGCGGGAACATGTTCAACGTGTACTCGGCACCGTCCGGAAACCGGTAGACGAAGCGCGCAAGACCATCGTCCATGTGCTCGGGCGTCGCCGACACGGCTTCGCCGCAGTAGTAGTACTGGTGCTTGGTGGAGAATCCCTGGTCGAGGATCGAGTCGTAGTTGCGCTGGTCGATGATCAGCACACCGTCGTGCTTGAGGGCGGCGTAGAACTCGGCCAGCGCCCGGCGCCGGTCCCGCTCCTCGTGCAGATGCGTGAACGAGTTGCCCAGGCAGATGATCGCGTCGTATTTGCCCTTGATGTCGCGATTCAACCAGCGCCAGTCGGCCTGGATGGTCTTGAGGATGAGCCCGCGGGCACGCCCGTTCTCGAACGCCTTGGCGAGCATGGCGGCCGAACCGTCTGCGGAAGTCACATCGAATCCTGCCTGGGTCAGGCGCACGGAATGGAAACCGGTTCCGGCCGCCACGTCCAGCACCATGTCCTTGCCCTTGTCGCGCAGCACGTCGATGAAGAACGTGCCTTCGCTGTCGGCGCGCCGATCCCAGTCGATCAGCTCGTCCCACTTCTCGACGAACGTCTTGATGTATTCGCCACGATAGGTGTCAGTCTCCCGATCCGCGAGCGGATCCTCACCGTACACCTGCTCTTCGAGCACCAGTTCGGGATTGAGTTGTGAGCCTTGGTCTTCGTTCACGATCGGGCCTCCAGCCTGAAGCGGACGCGACGGTGGACGATCACGATGCCCGAAAAGGACATGATCCGCACCGGCAACGGACTCGCCACACCATGGTCCATGGTTGTGATCAGACGGGACGCCGATGTGCAACGTGAAGGCACATGACGGCGGACATCGCGTCCGCCGCGCGCGACCCCGGTGGCGAAGGATTCCGCGTGGGGCCACAGCCAAGACCGAGTCCTCTCACCCCGGAAAGGGTTCGAAGATTCGACAACGTCCCTGAAGCGAAGCGGCCCGGACGAGGGCCCGACCGCATAAACGCTTCGACCGGTTCGATGGTCACGAACCACGCGACCGGTGTGATCCGATGCGCGTCGCTCGATGTAACGCATCCTAACCCATGTACGATGACCGGACGATTTCCATATCCGACTTCCCCGCTGCGCTGAATGCGCCTGCGCCGCGCTCGAGACGCTGCCCCAACCTCTCGCCGAACGAAGGGCCCGTCTTCGCCGCGGCACGACAATCCGGAGACGACCGTGCGGATCATCGACGCTCACCACCATTTCTGGGATCTCTCTGCAAATCGCCACCCCTGGCTGCAGAGCGCGGAACCGGGGCCGTTCCGCTACGGCGACACCACGCCGCTGCGTCGGGACTTCATGCCCGACGATCTGCGCGAGCTGGCTTCCGCGGCCGGGCTCGACCTCGTCGGGTCAGTGTCCATGGAAGGCGAGACGGACCCTGGGACACCGGTCCGCGAAGCGCAGTGGATGGCGGGGGTGGCGGATCGTCACGGTCTGCCGGACGCACACGCGGCGCAGGCCTGGCTCGACCGCGACGACATCGAATCCGTCCTCGACCAGACCGTGTCGATCCCCATGGTGCGCAGCGTCCGTCACAAGCCGCGCGCGCATCCCGCCCCGGGCCGTGACGACGAGGCCCTGCCGGGCTCGATGACATGCCCGCGATGGCGTGCCGGATACGGCCTGCTCGCCGCCACCCGGCTGCACTTCGAACTGCAGACGCCCTGGTGGCATCTGCGCGACGCGCTGCCGCTGGCGGAGCGGCACCCCGACACGCGGATCATCGTGAATCACTGCGGGCTGCCGGCGGACCGCAGCGAGCGCGGTCTGGCCGGATGGCACGCGGCGATGACTGCACTGGTTCCTGCGCCGAACATCCTGATCAAGATCTCGGGGCTGGGCGTCCTCGGCGAGGATGGCCGCGCGAGCTGGCCGGAAGCGGAGAACGTGGATCTGGTGCGACGGACGATCGACCTGTTCGGGCCGGATCGCGTGATGTTCGCAAGCAATTTTCCGGTCGACGGACTGGCGGCGGACTACGCAACCGTCTGGCGCACCTTCGACGCCGCCACGCGGGACTTCGAAGATCGCGAACGCATGGCGATGTTCGGCGGCACGGCGTGCCGGTGTTACGGGCTCGAAGAACTGGGTGAACGCTTCGCCGCAGGGTGACGGTCTGCCGACCGCGGTGGCGGCCGTTCTTCCGCGACCACCCGCCCGGCGCGGGGCCGCGTCAGCCCAGCTCGGCCTTCAGGCGACCGAGCACCTCCCGGTAGGCCTCCATCACGTCCTCCCTCCTGGCGGGATAACCGGCGGCGACGAGCGCCTCCGCCTCCGCCAGCTGCTCTGCT
>JAUIAI010000539.1 GCA_030425615.1 Gammaproteobacteria bacterium | reverse complement strand
GCCAGGCCCGTATCACCAGTCCCTGGTCCGTGGAGATCCAGCTGCGCGATGAGAGCGGACAGCCCACCGGGGAGACCCGCACCCTGACGACCCGCAACATCGTCATCGCCACCGGTGCGCAGCCCCTGGTTCCGCCCATCCCGGGGCTGGACGAGATGGACGTACTGACCTCGGATACGGTCTGGAACCTGCGCGAGTTGCCGGATCGTCTGCTGGTTCTGGGCGGCGGCCCCATCGGCTGCGAGCTGTCGCAATCGTTCGCGCGCCTGGGGGCCCGGGTCACACAGGTCGAGATGGGCCCCCGTTTGATGTCCCGCGAGGATCCCGAGATCTCCGAGCGCGTGATGGCGCGCTTCCGGGACGAGGGCGTCGACCTGCGGGTCAATCACAAGGCCGTCCGCTTCGAGCGACGTGGCGACCAGACCAAGGTCCTGATCGCCGAACGTGTCGATGCAGGCGGCGAGACGGTCGAGATCGAGTTCGATGCCGTTCTCTGCGCGCTGGGCCGCAGCGCCAGGGTTTCCGGCTTCGGCCTCGAGGATCTGGAGATTCCGGTCGGCAAGCGTCGCACGGTCGAGGTCAACGAGTTCCTCCAGACCAACTACCCGAACATCTATGCAGCCGGCGATGTCGCCGGACCGTATCAGTTCACTCACACGGCCGCACACATGGCCTGGTTCGCCGCCGTGAACGCGCTGTTCGGGCGATTCAAGAAGTTCAGGGTCGACTACCGCGTCATCCCCTGGGCCACCTTCACGGAACCCGAGGTGGCGCGAGTGGGTCTGAACGAGACCGAGGCGAAAGAGCAGGGAATCGCCTACGAGGTCACGACCTACGGGATCGACGATCTGGATCGGGCGATTGCGGATGGTGTCGACCACGGGGTGGTCAAGATACTGACGCCACCGGGCAAGGACCGCATCCTGGGCGTGACACTCGTGGGCGAGCACGCGGGAGACCTGATCGCCGAATTCGTCCTGGCCATGAAGCACGGTCTGGGCCTGAAGAAGTTGCTTTCGACCATTCACATCTATCCGACGCTGGCCGAGTCGAACAAATACGCGGCCGGCGAGTGGCAGAAGGCCCACGTTCCGCACAAGCTGCTCGGCTGGGTCCAGCGGTATCACGACTGGGAGCGCTCATGAGGATCACCGACATCGCCGCGCATGGAGATGCGCTCGACCACGCCCGCGGGGCGCGCCGGCGGATTGCCATGGTGGTCAGCGGTCTGATGCTGATCCTGGCCGCGTTCTGGTCCGCCGCACCTGCCAGGGCCGCCGATTTCGACCATGACTACGCAGCGGTCGGCCAACTGCTCAAGGAGCACGTGCGCTGGATCGAGGGCGGCGTCGCGAGTCAGGTCGACTACGCGGGTTTCAAGCGCGACCGCGCGGCGCTCGACACCGTGCTGGCCGGATTCAGTGCGGTCTCGCAGGCCGAGTTCGAGTCCTTCGATCGGGACCAGCGCCTGGCTTTCCTGATCAATGCCTACAACGCCTTTACGATCGCACTCATCCTGACAGAGTATCCGGAGATCGACTCCATCAAGGATCTGGGCGGATTTTTCAGTTCGCCGTGGAAGAAGAGCTTTTTCACGCTGCTCGGGCAGGAGCGTACGCTGGACTGGATCGAGCACGAGCGGATCCGGGCCCCGGGTGTCTATGACGAGCCACGCATTCACTTCGTCGTCAACTGCGCGTCGATCGGCTGTCCGGCCCTGCGGCCGGACCCCGTCCGGGCCAGTCAGCTCGAGAGGCAGCTTCAGGACAGCCTCGAACGCTTCCTGTCCGATCGCAGCCGCAACCGCTACGACGCGCGTGCGGACGAACTGCTCGTCTCGAAGATCTTCGACTGGTATGGCGGCGACTTCGAGAAGGGGCATCAGGGGATCGACAGTCTGCGCGGACTTTTCGCGGCGCACGCCGAGAAACTCGCGGACGACGACACGGCGCGCGGCAGGATTCGAGAGCGCAGGGTCGGAATCGACTTTCTCGACTACGACTGGTCGCTCAACCGCGCACCGTGAGCGGGGCGGATCCCTTCGTGGTCGTGCCCGTGCTGAACGAAGCCGGCGCGATCGCCACGCTCGTCGGCAGGCTGTGCGAGGCCGGCCTGAGGGTGGTTGTGGTGGATGGCGGCAGTGTGGACGGGACGGTCGAACTGGCCCGCAACGCCGGCGCCGAGGAGCTCTCCGCCCCCCGCGGACGCGCGGTCCAACTGGCGGCAGGTGCCGTGCATGCCGCCGGACAAGGGGCGACGAGACTCCTCTTCCTGCATGCCGACGTCCATCCGCCGGCGATGCTTGCGCGGCAGCTTCGCGCCGCGGCCACGGCGCCGTGGGCACGTTTCGATGTCTCCATCCCCGCGTCCGGTGCCAGGGGCGTCGCCCTGCATGTGGTCGCATGGTTCATGAACCGGCGTTCCCGGCTCACGGGGATCTGCACCGGCGACCAGGGTCTGCTCGTCGATGTCGCTCTCTATCGCCGCGTCGGGGGATACGCCGCGGATCTGCCGCTCATGGAGGACATCGACATCAGCCGGCGCCTGAAGGCCGCGGCGGGGCGGCCCGCCCGGCTTGCGGGACCCCTGGCGGTGTCGCCTCGTCGCTGGCTGCGCGACGGGGTGGTTCGCACCGTGTGTCGGATGTGGGCCTGGCGGCTGCGTTACTTCCTTGGCACGCCTGCCGATCAACTGGCCCGCGAGTACTATCCGGGTCTGGTCGAGACCGGAAACCGGGCGGCAGGGCAGGGCCGATGTCCGAAGCGTTGATCGTATTCGCGCGTGAGCCACGCCTGGGTGAGGTCAAGCAGCGCCTGGCGGCCGGAATCGGTGAGGTCGGCGCATTGCAGGCTTATCGCCGACTCGCCCTGCGTACCCTGCGTCTGGCTGCAACCATCGCCCGCGAGCGGCGCGGATGCCGCCTTTTCGCCGAGCTGGAAGGCGCTTCCACGGCGTGCGACAGTCTGGCGGAAAGCGCCCGCCGCCTCGGCGCGCGGGTTCACCGGCAGTCCGGTGTCGATCTCGGTGCCCGGATGCTGGCGGGATTTCGCAGGGCCGAACGTCACGGCGCTGCGCGAGTCGTCCTGCTCGGATGCGACTGCGCGGGAATGCGTCCCGCCGATCTGAGGCTGGCGCTCGATGCGCTGCGTGATCACGATTGGATTCTCGGACCCACGCTCGATGGAGGATACTGGCTGATCGGTATGACCCGGCCTCTGCCCGGCCTTTTCCGTGGTATCGGCTGGGGCGGGAGTGGGGTGGCGGAAGATACCCGGGAGCGGGCTCGGCGCTTGCGCCTGCGAGGTCTGAATCTGCCCGTGCGTGAGGACATCGATCATGCGCGCGAACTTGAAACCTGGCTCAGGTCGCGACGCGATGCTGCCA
>JAUIAI010000538.1 GCA_030425615.1 Gammaproteobacteria bacterium | reverse complement strand
CGCGGGTAGTCGGCGATCTGGCGAAGGTTGGTCTTGAACAGCCCGAAGTAGGCGGCGTCGAAACGGATCAGTGTGACGAACAGGCGGATGTCCGCCTCGGTGAACCGCTCCCCGAAGAGGTAGTCACCCGTGAGCCGCGCCTCGAGACGATCCAGCATCGAGAACACCCCCTGCACGGCTTCGCCGTAGGCACGTTGCGTGGATGCGAAGCCCGCCTTGTAGACACCATTGTTGAGAGAGTCGTAGATCTCACGGTTCAGTGCGTCGATGTCCGCCGCGAGATCGGCCGGGTAGAGCGAAGGGCTCTCGGGCGCGAGCCCCGTGAAGGCCGTATCGAACATGCGGAGAATGTCCGCGCTCTCGTTGCTGACCAGGGTGTCGGTCTTCTGGTCCCAGAGCACCGGTACCGTGGCACGGCCCGTGTAGTCCCCGTCGGCGCGCGTATAGAGCTCGTGCAGGAAACGGGCGCCGTGCAACGGATCCGGACGCGCACGAGGGAATCCGCCGAAGGCCCAGCCCTGGTCGGTAAGCACCGGGTTGAGCACCGTGACGGCGACGAGATCGTCGAGCCGCTTCAACCTGCGGGCCATGAGCGTGCGCGACGCCCAGGGGCAGATCAATGCCACGTAGAGGCGGTAACGCCCGGCCTCAGCGTGATAGCCCGCGTCGCCTGTCGGCCCGGCGCTCCCATCGGGTGTGATCCAGCTGCGAAAGGAAGAGACCTGACGCACGAAGCGGCCGTCTTCGTCCTTCGCCTGGACCGGATGCCAGTCGGCCCTCCACTGTCCGTTCACCAGCATGACGGTGCTCCTCAGGCCGCGTGGAACACGAACGAACGCATCGACAACGAACCCATTTCGATCGCCTCGGTCATGAAGGTCAGATCGTCGGACGCATGCGAAGCACCGGCGATCGTCAGCGCCGGCAGGTAGTGATCCACCGACGGATGCGCGGCGGTCAGCAGCGGCCCGAGCGCGGCCGCATCCGCCAGCGCCGCGAAGTCGCGTTGCACCAGGCGCTCGGCGAACAGCGTGTCGAACGCCTCGGCGAAGTCGAGCGGCTGTCCCCCCGGGCGCCTCGCGCGCAGGTTGTGGACGACGTTGCCCGAGCCGAAGATCAGTACCCCGCGCTCGCGCAGTCCCGCCAGTGCGCGGCCGACCTCGAGCTGGTGATCGAGCCCCCGGCCCATGTCCACCGAGACCTGGAACATCGGCACGTCCGCTTCCGGAAACACGAACTTGAGAACGGCCCAGGCACCGTGGTCCAGGCCCCAGCGATCGTCCTCGGCGGCGTGGTGGCTGGCCAGCAGGGAAACCACCTCGCGGGCCAGTGCCGGGTCACCCGGGGCGGGGTATTGCTCCTGATAAAGCGCCTCGGGAAAGCCGTAGAAGTCGTGGATCGTCCGCGGCATCGCCGAAACGTCGACCAGCGTTGTGCCCCGCGTCATCCAGTGCGCCGAGACCACGACCACCGCCTGCGGCCGCGGCAGACTCCGCCCGAGCTGCGTCCAGGCACGGCTGAACGGCGTGTCCTGGATAGCGTTCATCGGGCTGCCGTGACCGAGAAAGACCAGCGGCATGCGATCCGAAGCGGTGAATCGGTCTTTCAGAGTCGCGAGGTCGAGAGCAACGGACATGTGGAATCCTTGGAGCAGGAGTTGGCGAAGATCACGTCACGGTGACGCACAGTCGAAGGATACGGATCGCACACCTGGAATGAAATGGCGTAATGTGCGAATGACTTTCCACAAAATGTTCCTTATAGCGCAGTGGACCTCATCGATCAGATCCGCGCCTTCGTCGCCACGGCCCGAACGGGCTCGTTCACCGCGGCGGCCGAGCAGCTCGGCGTCTCCAACCGCCTGACGTCCAAGTACGTCGCCGAACTCGAGGCCCGGCTCGCCGTCCGCCTCTTCCAGCGCACCACGCGCCGGGTGGGCCTGACACCCGCGGGCGAGAACCTCCTGGCCCGGGCGCCAGCCCTTCTCGAGGAACTCGACGCCCTGCTGTCCGACATGACCGAAGGACCGCAGGGGCTGTCCGGTACCCTGCGGGTCTCCTCCCCGCGAGACTTCGGTGACGCCTACGTCATGCCCATGCTGGGTCGCTTCGCCCTGGCGCATCCGGGGCTCTCGCTGGACGTGAGATTCGACGACCACTATGTCGACCTAGCGCGCGACGGCATCGATCTCGCGTTCCGGATCGGCCGGTTCGATCTCGCCACCCTGAAGGTGCGCCGGCTGGGCACCCTGCACAGCGTACTGGTCGCCAGCCCGCGCTATGTCGTCGGGCACGGCGCTCCGGAGGATCCTGCCGATCTGGCGGACCATGCGTGCATCATCGACACGAACCGTCGAGATCCGCGCCGCTGGGTCTTCCGGAAGGGAGCGGGCGTACGTCCCGTGATCGTGCAGGGGCGTTTCCAGGTCAACTCCGCGCGCGCGGCGGCGTCCCTGGCCGCCCAGGGTCTCGGAATCGCCTACGTGCCGCGCTTCGTCCTCGGAGACAGCATCGAGCGGGGTGTGCTCAGACCCCTGCTCACCGATCATGCGGGCGAGGGTGCGCCGCTGGGCGCCGTCTATCTCGAGGGCCGGACCGTCCCACGAAAGATCCGCGCCGTCATCGATTTCGCCGTGCAGGACATCAAGCGCTCGAGCTTCTCATAGCGACGCGCAGACCTCAGCGCAGATCGCTGGCCGCCCGGTCGGATTCACGCAGCGTCGGCGCGTCGGTCGCCGCACCCACCACGAGTTCACCCATCTGCCAGCTGCTGCCCTTTCCCCACGGCCGAACCACCGGCCCGGCCCCGTAGACCCGGTTGCCCTCCAGCACCACATCGCGCGTTGGCACTACAACGAAGCGGAGCGCCTGAAAGACGCCGCGGGCGGGGCCCCAACCGACGCCTCGAATGCGCAATACGCCCTGGGGCTGGAGGCCTCGGCCCGGGCCTATGCGATGGACCCGGACGATCCGGCAAACGCCTGCAACCACATGATGCTGCTGTTTGCGACGCCACTGGATGACGACATCCGCGCCGCGATCAGCCAGACGCTGCTGACGCTGGGCCGTCAACTCGCGCAGAGCGCCGACGCAAGGGCCGCGCTGTATCCCTCGGAACTATCCCAGGTCGTTGCATGGCTCGGCCGCTACCAGCAGCTGGTCCAGAACGAAGACCCCGAGCCCCTGGACATCGCGGTCGCGATCAGCCAGGCGATGGTCAAGGACGCACCCGACCAGGCAGAGGCACACCAGGTCCTTGCACAGGCGCAACTCCTGCGCCAAGAATACGAGGCGGCGATCCAGACCCTCAATGCCGGCTTGGCAACCTCGCGGCCGCTTGGGCCAATGCCCTACATGCTGGACCGGCAGTCGCGCCTGTCGCTGCTGTTTACCCTTGCCGA
>JAUIAI010000537.1 GCA_030425615.1 Gammaproteobacteria bacterium | reverse complement strand
GTGAGTGCGGTGCCGGTCATGAGGCAGCCGGCTCGTGTCGCAGGAAGTGCAGACGGTCGTGGCCGAAGGACGTCACGTCGCCGACAGAGAACATCGGTACGCCGGACCCGCGGCATGCGATCCTGGCTCTGGTACCCGCCACCAAGCCGTGGGCCCGACCGTTGGCCGGTCTGCCCAAGTCGACATGGAACTCGAGGGTCCTGTTGCGCATCGGCCTTCTCGAAGGGGTGTCGATGGCGGCCTGACCGCCACGGACGGGATCACTTTCGTCGACAACACGGCTGTACGGGGCAACAAGGGTCTCTATGCTGGAACGGCTCATCTCGAGACGCGCGCGTTGACCGACACGAAGACCGTGGGCAGGCTTTCGTACCGCATGGTAATTCATTTACGTACCTATCGGTACAAGAAGTCTCCTTTCGATCGGCACGGCCGTTGGCCAATGACCGGGAGGGGCTGGGTCAGCGGGGAGAAACGGCGCAACCGGCGACAGGTGACGGCTCCCGCCTACCGGCGCGCAGCCTCCCAGACCAACGTATGCTCCCGAATCCAGACGCAGCTTGCGGCGGCGAAAGCAGGAGCGTAGCCAAGCTCCAAAGCTGAACGATCGATTCCTGCCGCGGGGGGCTTTCCGCGAGGCAGCCCTTCAGCGCAGCACCGAGACCGCCAACTCCAGCATGGCACCGACGGCTTCTGGACTCTTGCCCGCCGCGCGCCGGCTGACCGCCAGTGCCAACTGCTCTTGCAGATAGCTGGCAGCCAAGTCAGTCGCAATGCCTCCGCGCCATTCCTGGTGTCGTAGGTCTGCGGGCTCGAGAGCAGCGCTTCGACGGAGACCAGCACCGTCTGCCCATAACGCTCCAGTACGGCAGCGTCCAGTACGGCAGCGGTCAGCCCATCTTCACTCCGGAAGTCACGGTACAGCCAAGGCTTGGATACGCCCGCCAGCGCACACACGTCATGACCGAGACGGCGACCCTGTCGTCCTGCCAATAGGCGTTCATCGCCGTCTCAAGCACGCGTGCCCGGATTCGGGTGATGGGGCGGCCGCGGCCGGAACGAACAGAGTAAGCCTCTCGTACTGAGCGGTACGAATTTAAGATACCATGTAGTACGAAATCTGATCCACGGGTTTCATGGCCAACAACAGGAGCTTCTCGAGATGAACGGTTCAGGCAGGGTGGTCGTGATCACCGGGTGCAGCAGCGGCCTTGGCGAAAGCGCCGTCAAAACGTGCGCAGACAAGGGCTATCGCGTGCGGGGGACTCTGCGCGATGCCCCCATGAGAAATGCGATAGCCGCGCTCTTGACGGCAGGCATGCTGGCAGGCTGCGGCACGACCGACCGTGTCCGATCAGAAGGTCCACCCACGCAATCGAAGGTCACCCAAATGAGCAAGAAGCAGACTGTAGGCACCTTTCTGGGCGCTGTCCTGCAGCAGGATGCGGCCAGGATGCGGCAGTTGGCAAATGCCGACTACATCCAGCACAACCCTTTCATACCCACCGGGCTCGAGCCCTTCATCCAGATGCTGCCCGTGTTGAAGCAACACGGAACCACGGCGGAGAACATCCGGATGTTCGAAGACGGCGACTACGTGTTCATGCACAACGTCTGGCGCAATGCCAAGCCGTTTGGGGCCGACGAGATGGTGTCCTTCGACATCATCCGCCTGGACAGGAACGGAAAGGTCGCAGAACACTGGGATGCGATGACGCCTCTGGTCGAGCAAACAGCCAGCGGAAGAACACAGACCGATGGCCCGACGGCCGTTGAAGACCTGGACAAGACCGCCACCAACAAGGCCCTGGCCGTCTCCTTGATCGAAGATGTCTTGATGGGTAGGAACCCAGGCAAGATTGCCGAGTACATCAGCGCGGAGCAGTACCACCAGCACAACCCCGCCATCAAGGATGGGTTGGGCGGCATCGTCGAAGCGGTCCAGCAGCTATCCGCCCAGAACAACCTGTTCAAGTACAAGAAGATTCACAAGGTGCTGGGCGAAGGCAACTTCGTGCTCACGGTCAGCGAGGGTGAGTGGAGTGGTAGACCGCACGTGTTCTACGACTTGTTCAGGGTCGAGAACGGAAAAATGGTGGAGCATTGGGATGTCATTCAAGAGATTCCCACGCAAGGCTTGGCCAACGACAACGGCATGTTCGGATTCAGGTGAATCGAATCGATAGCGTTCAACCATGACCCGCACACCGGCCTGTCGCAGCAGATCTCCGGTCTGCGGCAGGCCGTGAGCCGGGTGGGTCGAGAAACCCGTGGCAACCGAGGTCGGTCGTTGCCCGTCACGTCTGCACTCTGTCGCAGTGCCCCGCACGGGTGGCTGCCAGGGTGTCCGGCGCCAGCGTGGTCAGGTTCACCCTCCGGCTGACGTGGCTCAGTCGCCCGCCAACACTGTGCGGAACGCCTGCACGGTGCGGGTGATGCCGCCGGCGTCCACATCGAGATGAGTGACCAATCGGAGCCGGTCGCCAGCCAGCCCGGCCCGGATGCCGGCGGCCCGTAATCGCGCCAAACCCTCGGCCGCCGGCAGCGCATCGAGCGTCACGAACACGATGTTGGTGTCGGGCCGGCGCACGAGTACGCCGGCCAGGCCGGAAAGGCCGTCGGCCAGCGCCGTGGCCAGTGCATGGTCATCGGCAAGGCGTTCCACATGATGGTCGAGCGCATGCAGCGCCGCGGCGGCAAGCACGCCCGCCTGGCGCAGGCCGCCCCCCAACATCTTGCGCCAGCGGCGTGCCGCGTGGATCAGATCGGCCGGCCCGGCCAGCGCCGAGCCCACTGGTGCCCCCAGCCCCTTGCTGAAGCACATGGAAACCGTGTCGTACAGCGCGGCGAGCCGCCGCGCCTCGGCCCAGGCGTCGCCTGCCGGTCCGGCCATCGCCACCGCGGCATTGAGCAGCCGTGCGCCATCCAGGTGGGTGGCCAGACCGCGCTGCCTTGCCAGCGACGTGGCCTCCACCTGATAGGCCCAGGGCAGCACCTGGCCACCGAAGGTGTTCTCCAGCGCCAGCAGCCGGGTGCGCGCGAAGTGGGCGTCCTCGGGCTTGATCGCTGCGGCGATGTCGGCCAGCGCGATCGCGCCTCTCTCGTCCTGCGCCAGCGGCTGCGGCTGGATGCTGCCCAGCACCGCGGCGCCGCCGCCTTCGTAGCGATAGGTGTGGGCCCCCTGGCCGACCAGATACTCGTCGCCCCGCGAGCAGTGCGCCAACAGCGCGCACAGGTTGCTCTGCGTGCCGCTGGGAAAGAACAGGCCCGCTTCGTGCGCCGACATCTCCGCGAGTCGCGTCTCGAGCCGGTCGAGGAACGTCGCCATGGGCTTGATCCCGAGCACCGCGGGATCCGATTCTTGGATCTCGAGACCGGCGGGCACCGACCCGATTCCGATCGAG
>JAUIAI010000536.1 GCA_030425615.1 Gammaproteobacteria bacterium | reverse complement strand
CCCAGCAGGCCCGCGACCGCCGACAGCCGGTTCAACGGGAAAGGCGCCCGGAACGACGAACGCTTGCAGACCGTAGCAGACCGGTGGGTTCGACCACGCCCCTGGACCAGACCGCGGCCCAGGATCGGGCCCATGACGACATTGGTGGTTGGATGGCAAAGCATGGCGGGCTCCTGAGGATGTTGGCGAAACTGTCGTGTTCGGACGATCAGTCGGTCGAAGGGACCGGACGCAAGCAAAGGCGCGCACCCGGTCTGAGCCCGTGTCGCGCGGCCTGACCCTCGGCCAACTCGACGACCGAGTGCGCGCCGGGCATCAGCAGCGCGAAACCCGGCCGCAATCGGCGCACTGCGACGACCCGGTCCTCCGCATCGAGGAACACACAGTCCAGTGGCGCACGCAGGCCGATGCCGTGAACGCTTCGGCACGGAAGCAGCCAGCACCCGCCGCTTCGGAGCACCGACTGGCGACCGAGTACTCCCACGAGCCTGGACGACCAGGATCGGGCAAGCCAGACGGGCGGACCCGCGCGAGGATGGGTGCCAGCGTCCAGAACGGATGTTCTGCGCCATTGGACCGGGCCCATCAGATGAGACCTTCCGCGAGCAGACGCATTGCGATCGGGAACAACAGGATCAGAAAGGTTCCGGGGAAGATGAACAGCAGCAACGGAAGCAAGAGCTTGACGGGTGCCTGCATCGCACGACGTTCCGCCTCGATGAAGCGCTCCTGGCGTCGTTGGTCGGATTGATCACGGAGCATGGCGGTGACATCGCCACCCTGACGGTCGGCCGCGCGGATGGCCGCAACCGCCTGCGACACCCCTGGGTCACCGATCCGATCCGCGAATCCCTGCAGCGCCTCCTGCCGAGACCGGCCCGCATGGACTTCGCGCAGAAGCCTCGCCACCTCGTCGCGCAACGCGCCCTTCGGACCCCGCTCGGCAATCATCGCGAGTCCCGCCTGCAGGCTCGCGCCCGCGTCGAGCGCAATGCAGAGTAGATCGAGGATGGCCGGCAGGTCACGGCGCAATTGCGACTGACGCCGCCGGGCATGGTTGACGAGGACCGAAGCGGGCCAGAACCAACCGGCCACCGCGGCCGCAAGCACCCACGATCGCGCACCATCCGTGGTGATCGTGACCATCGCCACAGCGAGCCCGGCGCCGGCCGCGCACAATAACTGGCCCGCCACGAACGCCGGCGGATCGATCACCTGCTCGAGGCCCGCGCGCCGCAACCGGTCGCGGATCCGCAGGAATGTGCCCACGGGCAAGAGCGGCTGCATCACCGGTGAGAGTGTCTCGCACGCAGCCCGTACCAACCGCCACGTTCGCGACGGCACCGGGCCCGGCCGCGGAGCCACGCCGTTCAACCTTCGCCTGGCGATGCCCACCGCGGCCGAGATCAGCAACAGACCGGTGGTGATCGCAAGACCTGCGCTTCCGGCCGCGAGCCAGAGCCACCAGTTGCTCGCGTCCGGCTGCAGGGTGTCGGTGATCGCGATGGCGTCCACGGATGCCTCAGACCTCAATCGCGACAAGCCGGACGATGGTCCATGCACCGGCCAACTGCAAGACCAGGACGGTCAGCAGAACCGCCCTCCCGACCGCGGTGTCGAAATACAGCGCACCGATGGAAGGATCGAGCCAGATCATGGCCGCGAGTACGCCGAAAGGCAGCGCCGCCATGACCCACGCCTGCAGTCGGGCCTGGGCCGTGAGCGCACGGATCTTGCCCTCGAGCAGCAGTCTTCTGCGCAGCAGCGCCGCCTGAGCGTCGAGCGTCGAAGCCATGCTTCCACCGGCTCGCGCGCCTGTGGCAAGCACGCTGACCAGCAACCGTGTCTCTTCGAGCGGAATGCGGTGCTCCAGCCCGGCCAGTGCCTGCTCCAGGGTGGCGCCCAGTCGGCGCTGACGCTCGATCATGCGCAGTTCGTCCCTGACCGGCGAGCTCAGGCGCTCGGCCGCCTGCGGCAAGACGGCACCTAGCCCCAGGCCCGCCCGCAGGCCACCGGCCAGCATCGCCATCGCATCCGGAAGCTGATGCCGGAAGCGCTCGAGCCTGCGCCGCGCCAGAAACAAGAGGGCTAATCGCGGCATGAGCGCCGCGACCATCACGACCGCGAGGGCAAACCAGGGACGTCCCGTGAGCGCAGTTGCAATCACCGCCAGCATTGCCACGAGACAGAGATGCGCCCACATCAGCCGACGGGCGTCGACGAACAGATGCAGGCGCGCGAGCTCTCGGTCGATGGCAGAGCCGAACCGATGCTGGTACCGATTGCCCAGCCAGACCAGCAGGCGCACGGTCCCGGCGAAGGCGAACGTGCCCGCGGCGAATCCTAGGCACAGCACCGCGAGGGGAAGCTCATTCATGCCGGCCTTCCAGTGCGCGCGCAGTCCCACGCGTAGTCCGGGAGGCGCCTGACCAGGGCGTGAACAGCGAGCGTATGGCATCGTCGCCCCGGACTTCCAGCCGGTCCAGGAAGGCCGGAACCGCCACCCCGTCATGGAACTCGGCAGGTCCTTCCCCGGTCACCCTGCCCCGGAACAACTCCTGCGTCTGAATGCGCCCGGACTCGAGACCGGTGACCTCGGAGATCCCGGTGACATAACGCCTGCCGAAACGGTCGCGGGTCTGATGCACCACGAGATCGACAGCTGAGGCGAGCTGCTCGCGAATCGCTGTCATGGGCAACTCCACGCCGGACATGAGCACCATGACCTCCAACCTTGCGAGCGCGTCGCGTGCGCTGTTAGCGTGCACGGTTGTCAGCGAGCCCTCGTGACCGGTGTTCATCGCCTGCAGCATGTCCAGGGCCTCTCCGCCCCGACACTCGCCGATTACGATGCGATCGGGCCGCATTCGCAAGGCATTGCGCACGAGATCGCGGATGCTGACGGCTCCCCGGTCCTCCGCGTTGGCCGGTCGTGCCTCGAGAGAGACCAGATTCCGGTGCACGAGCCTCAGTTCGGCAGCATCTTCGATCGTGATCACACGCTCGTCGGACGGAATGTGCCGGGCGAGCACGTTGAGCAAGGTTGTCTTGCCACTGCCGGTTCCGCCGGCGACCACGATGTTCCGGCGTTGGGCGACGCACCAGGTCAGAAACCGGATCATCGCCGGCGAGGCAGAACCCAGCGAGACGAGATCGGACGGTTCGAAGACCTTCGCGCTGAACCGCCGGATCGTCAGAACCGGCCCCTGCAGCGCCAGCGGAGGAATGATCGCGTTGACTCTCGACCCATCCGGCAGCCGCGCATCGACCATCGGAGAACCATCGTCGATTCGACGCCCAACCGGGATGACGATGCGCTCGATGACGGAACGGATGGCGTCCTCGCTGCTGAACCGGAGCGTGGTCTGCTCGAGCCGGCCTCCCCGTTCGACGAAAACGGGCGCCGTTCC
>JAUIAI010000535.1 GCA_030425615.1 Gammaproteobacteria bacterium | reverse complement strand
GGCGAGGTGATCGACCAGCTTGCCGGGTAGGTGGCGCGAGAGTTCCGTCGACAACTGCCGCCGTCCTTCGGTCTGGCGCTGCGTGCGGAGGATGTTGCGCAGGTTTAGTCCGTGGATCAGGTCGATATGCACCGCTTCACCCGGTTGCCAATAGGACGAGATCTGCAGGATCGCCGGACCCGACAGCCCGCGGTGGGTGAACAGCGCGGCTTCGCGAAAGCGGGTGCGCCCGCAACGCGCCACGACGTCGGCCGACACGCCCGAAAGGGCCATCAGGTCGCGATCGGCGGGCGGCAGGACCAGGGGAACCAGCGCGGGACGAGGGTCAACGACGCGAAGCCCGAAGCGCCCGGCCAACTCGTAGGCGAAGCCACTGGCGCCCAGTTTCGGAATGGACGGCCCGCCCGTGGCCACGACGAGCGCCGGTGCCCGGAACGTGACTCCACCGGCCCGGACCCGAAAACCGCCCGCGCCGTGGTCGACCTCGTCCACGGCCGCGCCGTAGGCGAACGAGACGTGCCCGGCAGGGCATTCGGCCAGAAGCATCCGAACGATCTGCCGTGCCGAACCATCGCAGAACAACTGGCCGAGCGTCTTCTCGTGCCAGGCGATGCCGTATCGATCGACCAACGCGATGAAATCGGCGGATCGATAGCGCCCGAGTGCCGATTTCGCGAAATGGGGATTCTCGGAAAGGAAACGGTCCGGCCGGGTCTCGAGGTTGGTGAAATTGCAGCGCCCGCCGCCCGAGATCAGGATCTTGCGACCGGGCTCGTCGTTGTGATCCAGCACCAGGACACGGCGGCCGCGCTGGCCGGCCACACCTGCGCACATGAGCCCGGCGCCGCCCGCGCCGAGAATGACGACGTCGAACGCTCTGGGATCGTTCACGAGTCCGGCGGGAGGCGTCAGGCCTTGGCGCTCGGTCGCGCGCAGACCCGCTCGAACCAGGCCGTCACGTTCTCGTGGGCCGGGTCGATGGGCTGGTTCACGCGCGCGCCGAAATTCAGGAACCCGAAAAGCAGGATATCCGCCAGCGTGAAGCGGTCGCCGCAGATCCAGGTCTTGCCGGCGAGTTCCGAATCCAGCCAACCCAGGTTGTCCTGCGCAATGGCCTTCAGGTCGGCAGCCGCTTCGACCGACACGACGCGCATCCGGGGCTCGAACATCTTGCGGCCCTCTGAGGCGCGAAAGCCCGAAGCGAGGGGTTCGTTGATGTAGAGATCGACCCGACGGGTCCACATCCGGGTTTCCGCCCGTTCCCAGGGCGTGCTGCCGATCAGCGGCGGCTGCGGATGAATCTCCTCCAGGTACTCGCAGATGGCCGTGATCTCGCAGAGGATGCTGCCGTCGTCGAGCTCCAGGGCCGGGCACTGTCCGCGCCGGTTCACCGTCTCCGTATACGGCGGCCGACGGTTCTCGCCCGCGCGGATGTCGACTTCCTGCATGGGGATCTCGAGACCTTTCTCGGCGAGGAACATCCGGACTACATGGGGGTTCGGACCGACGGACGTGTACAGCTTCATGGAGCGTCTCCTGTCAGACCGGCCAGCACCCGGCAATGAGGCGCGCACGGTCGGTGGGTCGCGGAATGCGACGGACTGCGGCGTGAGATCACGCGTCATCGACGCCACGAACCGCGCAGTATAGGAGACGGATCCTGCAGGCCTGAACCTTGCGCGGCGTGGGAATCCGCCGGGCCCGGGCGCGGGGATGCCGCGGGCCCGTTCCGAACGACCGAAACCGCGAGAGCGCCTCATGCCGACACCCGCCGAACGCGCCGAGCGACTGATCCGCCGATACTTCGACCGCTGCAATGCGGGCGACCATCGCGCCATCACGGAGTGCTTCGCGCCCGACGCCGTCCATTACTTTCCACCGGGCCAGCCGGCCGCGCCGTGGCGCGGCGGCCATGCGATCGCCACCGGCTGGCTGCGCATCATCGAGGATCTCGACGCAAGATGGTCGATGGAGACGATCCTGTGTGCGACCGACGGTCGCCGGGCAGCGGTCGAGTGGACGATCTGGAAGCCCGCGGTCGAAGACGCGCTTCGCGGAGGCGAATGGTACGAAATCGACGTTGCGACCGAGCGGATACGGGAGATCCGGGTCTACTACGCGGCGCCGGCCGACGCCTCGCGTGAGGCGAAAGAACTCAAGGGCTTCGACTATCGCGGGCGCGGGTTCACGGTGAGCCCGCCGGAGCGGCCGCGGCGAGGCTGAACCCGCGGTGCTCAGAGCGTTCCGGCCCTTGCCCGGCCTGCGCCCTGTATTGCGCATAATGTATATTATGTCAAATATGATGGATGGCTGATACCCCCCTCATGGGCGGTCCCTCTCGTCAGCATCGAGCTCGCCGACTGTCGGCTGTTCACCTACTTTGAGCATCCGCGGCCTCCCGGGCGTGCGCGCCTGCCGGTCTAATGCGGGCATGCTCCACATTCAGTCGATCCTGGCCGTCGGCGGCGTCGTCCATCTTGTCTGCCTCGGCATGCTCGTGCCCATGCGGCGCGACTCGACGCGTGCGCGCGGATCCATCGACTGGGCCATCGCCGGTCTGCTCGGAATCGCCGGCTCCATGCTGGCGGTCGGGCTCGCGCCGTTGCTGTTCGGCTCCGCGTCCGGGGGTTTGCCCCGTGGGTTCATGCAGATCGCGCTGGCCGTGAACGTCGCCGGCTCGGTCTCGTTCTCGGAAGCTCTGCGTCGACTAGACGGCCGCGTTCCCGCGAACTGGGCGATCTACATGGGTGCGATCGTGCTCGCGGTCGTACCGTTCCTTCTGCCTTCTCTGCTGACGAAGGCGTCCGATTTCGTCGCGCTCTCCGCCATGCTGTCCGGCGGCGTGGTGTTCACATTGCTGGATCCCCTCGCGCGAAGCGTCTCCCAGTCTCAGGCCCGGCTCTCACGGATCGTCATCATTGCGGGTTTCGTGCTCGGCGGCGCGCTCCTGAGTTTCCCGATCATGCGGCTGTCGATGTTCCTTCCGACAGCCTCCATGCTCACGCCCACGATGCTCGCGGTCACCCTGACGCTGAGCGCGCTTGCGGCGGCGATCGTGGGCCAGGTCGGCACCATGCTGCTCATCGGCGTGATCAACGGCCGGATCGCGCAGGAGTTCCGCAAGCTCGCCGCCTTCGACACCCTCACCGGTCTGCGGGGCCGCCGGGCATTCTTCGAGGACGGTGCGCGGCTTCTGGCCGCCCGCTTCAGCGCCAGCCGCATGACCTGCCTGATGATGCTGGATCTCGATCATTTCAAGAAGATCAACGACACCTACGGTCATCCGGCCGGCGACAAGGCCCTGGTGACCTTCTCGAACATGCTCAGGGTGTCGGCGCCGGAGAGTGCGATCATCGGCCGCTACGGTGGCGAGGAGTTCTGCATGCTGCTCCCGGTGGAGGATCGTGCCCAGGCCAGAGACATCGGCCGAC
>JAUIAI010000534.1 GCA_030425615.1 Gammaproteobacteria bacterium | reverse complement strand
ACCACCGAGAGCCGTGACCAGGTCAGCGCGCGCACGCACGCGCACGAGCGCATGATGGGCATCCTGATCGGACGATGGTGATGACGAAGCCGGCTACGCAGGCTCTGACGATGCAGGCATCCGCGATGCCGCGAACCCCGCCGTGGTTCGCCCGTTCGCGAGGGGCCGCGTCAGCCGCTGTGGCAGGCGTTCGCCAGACCGTGTCGGGCCAGAAAACCGCCGATGCGCCGATTCACGAGCTCCGGCTGCTCGATCATCAGAAAGTGCCCGGCATCGTAATGGCGGTAGACATCCGCAGCCGGTGCGTGCGTGGCCAGGGCACGCAGCCAGGCCGTGGTGTCGGATTCGCGCAGCGGCCGCCGCGTGCGGCTGCCGTCCATGCAGGTGCTTGCGAACACCAGCGTGGGGGCCGTCACCGTACCCAGGATGCGCTCCAGGTTCATGACGTCCCAGGCGGCGAAGCCCGGCATCAGCTCACGGGCAACGGACGCCGGCAGGCTGTCCGCGTGCGCCTGCATGCGGTCGCGTTCGCTCGCGAAACGCTCGTCGAAGAACATGTTGCCGAAGCTGGCCCGCCGGCCTTTGCCACTGCCCAGGAAGAGGGCCTGCGCCTGTTCGCGCGCCAGCGAGGCACGCCGGGCGCGCGCCGCTTCGTCGAGCGCGCCGAGCGGCTCGGTCACGAGATAGGCGCCGTCGACGAAAACCAGCGCGGCCACCCGGTCAGGCGCGTTCGCCCAGATCTGAAGCAGGACGCGACAGCCCATGCTGTGACCGACGAGAACGGCCGGTTCGTTCGTTCCGGCCGCCGACAGCATGGCGAGCACGTCCGCGGCGAATCGTTCCACCGAGATCGGGCCCGGTTGTTCGCGCGAGCGGCCGTGACCGCGAAGATCCGGTGCGAACACCCGGTACCCGTTGGCGAAGAACCCTGTCTGATGGCGCCAGTCATCGTGCTGACAGAGCGCACCGTGTATGAATACGATCAGCGGCCCGCTTGCACCGGCCTCGTGCACGAACAGCTTTGCGCCGTCGATCTCGTGAATAGGCATTCCGAATCCCTGTTCGGGCGAACGGCGGCCTCAATCCGCCTGGTTCAACCCCTTCAGGGACAACCATACCCGATTGCGAACATGCAGGACCCCCCGGGCGACCGCCCGACTTTCCTTCAGGAGGAGACATGGTCAAGTCATTGAAACTCGCAGCGCTCGTCGCCGCACTGGGCGTGGCAGCGTTGCCCGTGCAGGCGGCCAACCTCACCGCCGAAACCACGGCGGGCGGTGGCGCGCCCCATCTGTCGGTGACGCACTTCGCCGAGGCGGCGGCGGCCGAAGGCGTGGCCGACCTGCAGGTCCTTGCCGGACAGACGCTGACGAACTCCGTGCTCAACGTGGCCGAGGGTAAGTCGGACATGGCGTCCGCGCCGCTGATCCTTCCATTCCTGCTCAAGCTGGGCGCCGGCCCGTATGCGGCCAAGAAGAAGGAAGGCGCGGAGCTGTCCGCCAACCTGCGCGCGCTCTGGCCGTACAACTTCGGCGGCTTCGCGCTGCTGGCATTCGACAGCAAGGGCATCACCAGCTGGGACCAGCTGGCGGGCAAGACCATCTACAACGGCCCCCCGCGCGGTGCCGCGCTGACGATGTCGCGCAACATGCTCCAGCTGGTCGCCGGCATCAAGGAAGGCACCGACTACAAGGGTATCCAGGTGAACTGGGGGCAGCGCACGAAGACGGTGCTCGAGGGTGCCGCGGATGCCACGCTCATCCCTGCGACCATTCCGTCGGACTGGATCGTGGCCGCCCAGGCGGCCGGCAAGGTGACCGTGATCTCCATTCCCAAGGAGAAATTCGAGGGCGAGCCGTTCCAGCGCTGGGCCACCGCGCCCGGTATGGCGCCGCTCGAGATCAAGGCCACCGACATGGGCTACGGCGACGGCGTGACGATCGTCTCCGAAGACGGCATCTACCGTACCGTCGTGACCACGGGCGCCGAAGTCGTCAACAAGTCGATGTCCGACGAGATGGCGAAGTCCCTCGTATCCGTCTACATCAAGCACATGGAAGGTCTCAAGGCCAAGGCGCCCTGGGCCAAGCACCTCAATGTCGGCGTGCTCGATGCCAAAGCCTCCGGGTTCTGCGGAGCGAATCCGCTGAAGTATCACGCCGGGGCCGTGGCTGCCTGGGAAGAAGCCGGCTACACCGTTCCGGACTGCGCCAAGCCTTGATCCCGAAAGGGTGAACCACCGGGCCCGGTTCGCCGACCACGGCGACCGGAGCCGGTGAACCGGCCACACGAGGGCAGCGAGGCCACGATGACCACGAAAGACGAAACCCTGCTGTTCGAAGGCGCGCGCGGCGCGCGACGCTTCGGTCTCGCGATCGGCCTGGTCTTCGTGATCGCGGGCCTGGTACACAACATCCCCTCGATTCCGGGGCTCGATGAAACCATGGTGGCCTGGAGCGGCGACCCCACCTTCTCGATCCGCAAGTTCCCGTACGAGTGGCTGTACCCGCTGGCGTTCGCGTTGATGATGGTCATCGTCGTGTGCCAGCACTCGATCGCACGTCACATGCGCGAACGTACGGCCGCCTGGCGAGCGTTCGGCTGGTTCATGGACGCCGCGATGATCGTCATGTCACTGCTCGTGGCGGGCACCTATCTGATCGAGATCGAGTCGATCTGCCTCATCGATCAGTTCACCGGAGAGCGCGCGGAGCTGATCGCGCGTGCGCTCGAGGCCGAACGCGAGATCGCCCGCACCTACGGTCTTCCCGTACCCGACACCGTCGAGAACCCCCAGTGCCTGAACACCACGGGTCTGTGGCTGTTCGCGATCATGGGCGTGGCCACCCTGGTCTTCCTCGCCTACAACATCAAGGTCTGGGGTTTTCCGCTGGTCGCGGTGGCCATGGTGCTGGCCGCCTACGCGCTGATCACGGTGGCCGTCTGGTACGTGTACGGCGCCGACGACATGAACCGCTATCTGGTCACCAAGCTCGGTGGCGAACCGCGCCAGCTCGTCGACGGCCGCCCGAATGTGCACGATATCCTGGTGAGCAACAGCAGCGGCTACCTGGGACAGTTCCTGGCCGTGCTCATGGACATCGTGTTCCCGTACCTCATCCTGGGCGCGCTGTTCGGCGCCTCGGCCGGCGGACAGGCGCTGATCAAGGTCGCCTTCCGCATCACGCGACGCCTGCGTGGCGGTCCCGGCCATGCCGCCATCGTGAGCTCGGCGCTGTTCGGCACCATCTCGGGTGGCCCGGTGGTGAACGTGCTGTCCACGGGCCAGCTCACCATTCCCATGATGCTGCGTCGCGGCTTCTCGCCCACGTTCGCAGGCGGGATCGAGGCGGCGGCCTCCACCGGCGGGCAGATCATGCCGCCGGTCATGGGCGTGGCCGCCTTCGTGCTGGCGGCGCTCACGCTGGTGCCGT
>JAUIAI010000533.1 GCA_030425615.1 Gammaproteobacteria bacterium | reverse complement strand
GTTGCCGGGATAGAGCCTGAAGTACCCCTTCGGCGGGTCCTCGGTGAAATCGCCCGCTTCGATCCAGAGTTCACGCGTGAGCTCGAAGTGACGACTGCCCCGGCTCTTGTCCCGCGGGTGGACCGGCGCTTCGCAAGGCTCGGCGGCCTCGGCGGGGAAGTTCACCAGTTCCAGTCTGAGCGGATCCAGGACGGCAACCGCCCTGGAGGCCACGGGATCGAGCGTGTCGCGCAGCGCCTGCTCGAGCTGCGGGTACTCGATCCAGGTATCGGACCTGGTGACGCCGATGCGGTCGCAGAACAGGCGGATCGCCTCCGGGGTGTAGCCCCGCCGGCGCAGTCCGGCGATCGTCGGCAGCCGGGGATCGTCCCAGCCCGACACGCGACCCTCTTCGACGAGTGCGGCGAGTCTTCGCTTGCTCATCACCGTGTGATCGAGGTTCAGCCGCGCGAACTCGATCTGCCGGGGCAGGGGATGCGAGAGCCGGCCGAGCTCCGCAAGCCGTTCGAGTAGCCAGTCGTAGAGCGGGCGATGATCCTGGAACTCGAGCGTGCAAAGCGAGTGGGTGATGTTCTCGAGCGCGTCTTCGAGCGGATGCGCGTAGTCGTACATCGGGTAGACGCACCAGCGATCGCCGGTGCGATGATGCGGCGCGCGCCGGATCCGGTAGAGCACCGGATCGCGCATGTTCAGATTGGGTGAGGCCATGTCGATGCGCGCGCGCAGGACATGGCTGCCGTCCGGATGGGCGCCGTCGCGCATCTCGCGAAACAGCGCAAGGCTCTCGGCCGGCGGCCGCGACCGGAACGGGGAATCCATTCCCGGCTCCGTCAGCGTTCCGCGGCTGAGGCGCATTTCCTCGGCAGACTGGGAATCCACGTACGCGTGGCCCGCTTCGATCAGGGCCTCGGCGAAGGCAAACAGGTGCTCGAAGTAATCGCTGGCGAAGTAGCGGTTGTCCTCACCGCCGTCGTCCCAGCGAAAGCCGAGCCAGCGGACTGCGTCGTCGATGGCGTCGACGAACGACTGGTTCTCGCGCTCCGGATTCGTGTCGTCGAAACGGAGGTGGCACCGTCCGCCGTAGTCCCTGGCGAGCCCGAAGTTGAGACAGATCGATTTCGCGTGACCGATGTGCAGGAAGCCGTTCGGTTCGGGCGGGAAGCGGGTCCGGATCGGCGACGGATCTTCCGGAGCGTTCGCCTTCTCGGCGGCGGGACCGGGCGTTCCGGGCCAGCGCCGCCCTGAGAAACGGTGAGCGGCGAGATCCTGGTCGATCTGGGTGCGGATGAAATTACCCGCGCCGGCGTCGGATGGATCCGCCACCGATTTGCCCTGGGAGTCGCTCACTGCACCGCCACCAGTTCGACGTCGAAGCGCAAGGTCGCGTTCGGTGGAATCACGCCGCCCGCGCCACGGGCGCCGTAGCCGAGTTCGGGCGGGATGATGAGCGTGCGCTTGCCACCCACCCGCATGCCGGCAACCCCTTCGTCCCAGCCGCGGATCACGTGACCCGCGCCGAGCGGGAAGCGGATCGGCTCACCGCGGCTGTGGCTGGAATCGAACTGGGCGCCGTTCTCGCCGTTCTCGTAGAGCCAGCCGGTGTAGTGGACGGCGACCTGGCGGCCGGCGACGGCTTCGTCGCCGCCGCCCGTTTCGAGTTCGATGATCTGCAGGCCGTTCGGCAGTGTCTGGGCGTTCATGTTCGCTTCTCCAGTGGAAGGGGAGGTTGAGGGGGGCGTGGCGGCGAGTGCGGTTCGCAGCCTGCCGCGCAGGGATTCGATACGCTCCCGGTTGGCGCCGAAGTCCTTGCGTCCCAGGCGCGACGCCGAGCGCACGTGAATCACGCCGGCATCGGCGTCGAGCAGGAACTCGACGTCGTCGACGAACTTCATCAGCCGGGTCTCGAATTCGACGTGCGCGTAGCCGGGCTGACGGGTCACCGTCGTGGTGCCGGGCGTCTGGTCCACGAGCCGGAGCAGCGTCTCGAAACTCGCGGCCGGATCGTCGCCGGCGGGCAGGGGATCGATCCGGTTGCGGGCGTGTCGCGTCTGACTGGAGACCGAATTCTCCGGTTTGTCGTCGACCTCGCGCAGCTTTCCTTCACTGGCACCCAGGTTGGCAGGGCGATTCCCGCTGAGAAGTCCCATTTGAGCTCCCACGAAGACGAGGACGATGAGCAGCGTGAGCGCGCCCACCGCCCGGACGACGATACGACCTGAGCGTGATCCACCCGCCACAACCGGCTCCCGCGATCCGACGAGTGTCGCTTACTTGCGCAGCCTGCGGATCAGGCTGGAAGTGTCCCAGCGGGCCCCGCCCATCTGGTGCACGTCCTTGTAGAACTGCTCGATCAGGGCGGTGGCCGGCAGGGGGGCGCCGTTGCGATTGGCTTCGTCCAGGCAGAGGCCGAGATCCTTGCGCATCCAGTCGACCGCGAAACCGAAGTCGAACTTGTCGTCGACCATGGTGCTCCCGCGGTTGTCCATCTGCCAGGACTGCGCAGCTCCCTTGCCGATGACCTCGAGCACGAGCTTCATGTCGAGTCCGGCCACGAGGCCGAAGTTCACCGCCTCCGAAAGCCCCTGCAACAGGCCCGCGATGCAGATCTGGTTCACCATCTTGGCGAGCTGGCCGCTTCCGGGTTCGCCGATCAGGGTGAACGCCCGCGCGAAGGCTGCCGCCACGGGCTTCACCTTGTCGAATTCGGTCTGCCGGCCGCCGCACATGACCGTGAGCACGCCGTTGACCGCACCGGCCTCGCCGCCGGAGACGGGGGCGTCGATGAACCCGAAGCCGTTGTCCCTGGCGGTGGCGAACAACTCACGCGCCACCTCGGCGGAGGCCGTCGTGTGGTCCACGAAGACGGCCCCGGCCTTCATGCCGGCGAAGGCACCGTCATCGCCGAGCACGATCGAGCGCAGGTCGTCGTCATTGCCGACGCAGGCGAACACGATGTCCGCATCCGCTGCCGCCTCGCGCGGAGTCTTCGCGGCACGGCCACCGCCGTTCTTCTCCACCCAGGCCTCGGCCCTGGACGCCGTACGGTTGTAGACGCAGACGTCGTGACCGGCGGCCAGCAGGTGACCGGCCATGGGGCCGCCCATCACGCCCAGTCCGAGGAACGCAACCTTGTGCGGGGGAACGGGATCGTAGGTCTTCTCAGTCATGATGTTCTCGTGGGCAACTGAACTGTGTTCTACCGCCGCCTCGCGGGCGACTGGCTCGAGGGAGACGGCGACGCGGGGATCGGTCGCGGGCACGCCCGCGGTTTCGACCGCATTGTGCAACAGCCGTGCGCGGCCCGTCCGTCCCGGCCGCGCGCGACGGACGGGGGCGACGGCCCCCCGCCTTCAGAAGGCGGCCGCGTGACCGTCGCGGCGCGAGTCGCTGGCCGCGACGTAGCCGTCGTCCCGGTCGTCCGACAGACGCCAGATGA
>JAUIAI010000532.1 GCA_030425615.1 Gammaproteobacteria bacterium | reverse complement strand
GCAATCAAGGCCATGGTGCAACTCCTCTGTCGTTCGGGGCCCCCCGGGGGCGAGGGACGATGATAGTGCGTTCCGTCACCGACCGGACACGACCGCAGGCGTAAAGTCCCTCGTCATGATGCGAGACGCCTTCGAACCCCTACGCTCCCTCCTGGACGCTCCGGCCATCGACGAGATCGGATGGCGGGAGCGGGCGATCCAGACCTGCTGGGAGACCGTGCAGATCATCGACCGCATCCAGCGTGAGCGGGCCGGCTGCGACCGCGACACGGGCGCGTTTCTCGATGCCCTTCGCCACAGCCTCGAATGGGTGCTCGCGGAGCAGGCCACGTCCGAGGAGATCTCGCGGGTGGTCATGCGGGCCAACCGGGTGCTCGCCAGCACCACCCTGACCGCACATTGATCCCGGACGTTCCTCGCGGGACGTCTTTCACGCCCTCTGACGGTTTCGGCGAACCATCCGTTCCGGCTCGCCGACCGCCCACCCCCCGGGCGGACGAAACCCTGTTCTCTCCCCTTTGCCATCCGGCCGGTCATCGCTAGACTGAGTGACGTAACTCAAAACGGGGATATTCCCGGTTGGATGGCACGGGGTGATGAGCGAAGCGACGGAACAACCCAGACCCGACGAAACGGCTGCAGGCGAAGAGGACGATCTCGTCTTCGATCTCGGTTCGGTGCTGCCGGCGATCACCGACCGGCGCGGCATTCTGGCCGCGCTGCACGAGCGATGCGCGGTTTCGCCCGCGAACGCCGTCGGGTCCGCGCTGCTGATCAGCGTCGACGGCCAGGCGCCCATGGCTCGCGAACACGGGCAGCCCATGGCCAACCGTGTCCGTGAAGAGGCTTACGCCAGGGTGGCGACGGGCCTTGCCCCGTCTTGCGAGGCGGGGCTTCTGGACGAGGAGGTCCTCCTGGTGCTGCTCGAGGGCCTCGCACCCCAGGCCGCCGCCGACGCGATGGATGCGATCCGTGTCGACGCCGGCCGCATCGTGCTCGGCGCCCGGCGGTTCCCGGTGAGCTACTCGGCCGCGGTGACCGGCATCAGGGCGGACGACCTGCCCGAGGCCATCGTCGGCCGGCTGAGTCGCGCGCTGCAGCGCGTGATGATGGGCGGCGGTGAACGAACCGAAGTGACCGACTGAGCGTCGCGGCCGGCCACCCGCCGCGGCCCGGTCGGGCGCGGCCTCAGATCTGGATGAAGGGCTCGCCGCCCTTTGCGGCAGCCGGTCCGTCGGCGGCTGGTCTGTCGGCAGCCGGTTCGCGCGGCGGCGCCTCGCCCCGCCGCGGCGTCTTGGCAATGACGGTACGGGGCCAGCGCTCGCTCGTTTCCGGTGCCATGTAAACGCGGTTCTTACGGCGTGCCTTGCCCGTGATCAACGCCTGGTCGGCACGGGCCAGAGCGTGCTCGCAGGTCTCACCCGTCTCGATGCAGGCCACGCCGGCCGTGACGCCCAGCAGCCTGCGTCCGTGCCCGGTGTCGAAGGGCCGTCCCACCACTCCCCGGCGAATCCCGTTGACCATCGCACTGACGTCCACACCGCGATCGACACGCATCGCCAGCGCGAATTCGTCGCCTCCGAGCCGCCCGAGCAGATCGTCCTGACGCACCCGTTCACGCAGCCGCGAAGCGAAAGCCTGGAGGACGACGTCGCCGGCCTCGTGACCGAGCCGGTCGTTGACCGCCTTGAAACCGTCCAGATCGAAGGTCACCACGACGACCCGGTCGACATACTCCATCTCCCGGCGGTTGCGCAGCATCCCTTCCAGGCGCCGCCGGAATTCCTCCCGATTCAGGCATCCGGTGAGCCCGTCGACCGTGGCGTCCTGGTGCAGGCGGTACACCGGTTCGGTCAGGCCGAACACGGCCAGGACCGCGATGATCGCCGGAATCAGCACGGCGGCGATCAGCGTGCGCAGCTTCTGCTGGAACAGACTGCGCAGCCCGCCGCTGAACTCGTCGGCCGGCACCTGCGCGACCAGCCACCAGTTCAATCCGGCCCGGGTCGTGGCGAACGGCTGGCGCAATCCGTAGTGCTCCGTCTCGCCCACGGTGAACCGGCGGAAGCCCGCCACCGGCTCCGCGCTCGGCATCGGCCCGCCGGCCTCGAGCAGCGCGCGCAACGGTGACCCCACCACCGCTTCGACCCGCGGCAGACGGTTGCCGCTGGCCATCGCCTGCAGACGCTCGGGATGCGAGAAGGCCACCGTGTGCCCGACCGCGTCGACGATCGCCGCCGAGGCGCTGGCCGCCATCGGGATGTCGGCGATGAACGCGTGCAGGGAGGACAGGTCCACGTCGAGACCGATGACACCGGACTCGCGCCCGCCCTCGGCCTGCACCGGCCGGACCGCGGTGACACCGGCACCGCCTGCGCCGCCGACGGCGCCGCGCACGTGAGCGTCCAGCCAGACCTGGTCGCCCGCCTGCACGGCGCGCTCGTAGGCGCGCTGCTGGCGTGGGTCCGGCGACGCCTGTGCCGTCTGCCACTCCCGCACCACCTGGCCCTGAACGTCGAGCTCGGCGATGACCGTCACCATGCGGCCCTGCCGCTCGAGGCGCCGCGTGGCCTGGAAACCGACGTCGGTACGCACCACCTCGACCGCGCTGCCGTCGTCACGCGTGAGATACATGCGCGTGACCGGATCGTGCGCACCGAGTTCGGCATGGAAAAGGGCGATCAGCGCACGGTCGTCCCGGGGGTCCACGACCCCGCCCTGGAGCATGCGATCTGCCACCCGCAATGCGCTCTCGGCCGGCCTCAGGAATTCATGGGTGCGCTCGGCGACCGTCTCGGCGAGCCGCTCGAGAGTTGCGCGCGCGTTCTCTATAAACTGCTCGTTCGTCTGCTGGCGCATCCCGAGCACGACGATCACGACCGTGGCCAGCTGCACACAGAGCAGGACCAGCACCAGCAACGATCGGATCAGGGTCGGCTTCATGGTTCCATTTTTCCGCAGTTGCCGGGCACGGCGCCAGGATCACTTGAATATCAAGCGTTAATTCACTGAATTTCGTGGCTTTTTCGTCAACGCCACGACACGGAGACAAGGAAGCACGATGCATCCCTGCCATCACGCCCGGAGCACTCCGGACAAGCCGGCCACGATCATGGCCGGCAGCGGCGAGATCACCACCTATGCCCAGCTCGAGGCTCGTTCCAACCAGGTCGCGCACCTGCTGAGGAGCCTGGGCGTGAGGGCCGGCGATCACGTCGCGATCCTGATGGAGAACCAGCCCAGGTTCTACGAGCTCTGCTGGGGCGCCCAGCGGGCCGGCGTGATCTTCACCGCGATCAGCACCCATCTCGGCCCGGACGACGCGGGCTACATCCTCGAGAACTGCGAGGCCAAGGTGCTGTTCACCTCGCACCGGCTGGCGGAGCTTGCCGAGAAGCTGCAACCGGCCCTGCCCCCGCGCTGCCGGGCCCTGTACA
>JAUIAI010000531.1 GCA_030425615.1 Gammaproteobacteria bacterium | reverse complement strand
AGACAGTGGACCGGGCTTCAGGGTGCGCGGCAGGTCGTCCGCCGCGTATCGGAGCGCCTCGCCGAGCGAGGGGAACACGTTCGGATGGCCGTGCATGTCGACGAGACCGGCGCGTTGCAGCTTGCCGCGCACCCGGGGGTTGGCCCCGCTGAGCACCGTTCGCACGCCCCGACCGTGCAGGCTGGTCATCACGCGCTCGAGCGTCTGCAGGCCGGTGATGTCGATGAAGGGCACCCAGCGCAACCGGATGACGAGCGTGTGGGGATCGGTTCGCGTACTCGCCAGTGAGCGTTCGAAGGACTCCACTGCCCCGAAGAACAGCGGCCCTTCGACCGAATAGACGAGAACGCCGTCGGGGACACGGGTCAGACCCGCCTGCGCGAGCGTGTCCGACAGGTTCGCGTCGTCGTCGCGACGGACTTCCACGCTGGCCGACATGCGTCGCAGGAACTGCAGCACGGCGAGGATGACACCGATGTAGACGGCCACGACCAGATCGGCGAAGACCGTCAGGCCGAAGGTCACGAGCAGGATCACGGTGTCGGCGCGTGGCGCCCGTCTGACCATGTCGACCAGCTTGGGCAGTTCACTCATGTTCCAGGCCACGACGAACAGGATCGCCGCCAGCGTGGCCAGGGGAATGTCGCGGGCCAGCGGCGCCAGGAACATCACCATCGCGAGCAGCAGAAGACCGTGCACGATCCCCGCCACCGGGGTGCGTCCGCCGTTACGGACGTTGGTGGCGGTCCGTGCGATCGCGCCCGTGGCCGCGAAGCCTCCGAACAGGGGGGCTGCCACGTTGGCGATGCCCTGGCCGATCAGCTCCTGGTTGGAATCGTGGCGGGTGCCGGCCATGCCGTCGGCCACGGTGGCCGACAGCAACGACTCGATCGCGCCGAGCATCGCGATCGCGAATGCGGGGCCCACCAGTTCGATGACCCGTGCCACCGTGATCTCGGGCAACGCGAAGGAGGGCAGGCCGGAGGGGACTCCGCCGAAGGCCGACCCGATGGTGCGTACGCCCTCGAAGCCGATCGTCGCGTGTGCGAGCGTGACGGTCAGAAGCGCGATCAACGGGCCGGGGACGCGGCGCAGCCCCGGAATCCGGGAGCCGAACAGCACGAGCGCGAGCGACGCCAGGGCGAGGACGGTCGTGGTTGCGTGCAGATTCGGCAGCGCGCCCAGCAGCGACCAGAGCTTCTCGTGGAAGTGCGTTCCCGAGGGCGGGACGAGCCCGAAGAACTCGCGCCACTGTCCCACCCAGATGATGACGCCGATTCCCGCCGTGAACCCGACGATCACCGGCGCCGGGATGAAACGCATGACCGCACCGAGCCGGGCGAAGCCGAACGCCATCAGCATGAAGCCGGCCATCAGCGTCGCGATCTGCAGACCCTGCACGCCGTGCTCGGCCGTGATGCCCGCCAGGATCACGACGAACGCGCCGGTGGGGCCGGCGATCTGCACCCGGCTCCCGCCGAAGGCCGAGACGGCGATGCCGGCCACGATGGCGGTGAACAGTCCCTGTTCGGGTCGCACGCCCGAGGCAATGGCGAAGGCCATGGCGAGCGGCAGGGCGACCACGCCGACGATCACCCCGGCGACGACGTCGGACATCAGGTTCGACCGGTTGAGCAAACCGGCCTTGCGGGCTTCGAGCAGGGCGATCATGACGGTTCCGACGCGGCGGGTGCCCGCCGGTCGGGGCGGCGGCAGCGGGTTCGAGAGCGGCAATCCGTCAGTGTACGGCCGTCTGTGGGAACATCTGCGGCGACCGCGATCCGCGGTCTTCTTGCATCGGAGGACAGCGTCGATGACGACACGCCTGCAAAGGGCGGCCGAGTGGTTGCTTGCCCAGCATCGGAGGAAACGGGGATTTCGCGGGTTTCCGGCCGCCAGCGCGCCGCGTGATCTCGCCGAGGCCTACGCGGTGCAGGATCGCTTCGTGGCGCTCAAGGCCCGCGACTGCGGAAAGCCCGTCGGCTGGAAGATCGCGCTGTCCAATCCTGCGATGCAGGCCATGGTCGGGCTGGATGCCCCGATCGCGGGGCGGCTGCTGCGGCGGCAGGTGGTCGGCGGCCCTGCCAGCGTCCGTGCCGCCGACTACTGCCGACTGCTGATCGAGTTCGAGATCGCGGTCGAACTCGGCGCCGCGCTCCAAGCCCCGGAGGGCCATGTCTTCACGCCCGACGAAGTGGCCCGCGCGGTCGCGGCGGTGAGGCCGGCATTCGAACTCGTCGACGACCGCCGGGCCGACTATGCCACGCTGCATGCGCACGGGCTTCAGCTCGTGGCCGACAACGCGTGGAACGAAGGCGCGATCCTGGGCGAGCGCCGGACCGACTGGCAGTCGCTGGATCTCGGGGGGATCCGCGGCGAGGTCAGGATCGACGGTGCGCTCGAAGGGGTGGGGCACGGCAGCGATCTGATGGGGCACCCCATGCAGGCGCTGTCCTGGATCGCGACGCACGCGAACGGTCGCGGCCAGCCGATGCGTCCGGGCCAGTGGGTCATCCTCGGAACCCTGGTGACGTCCCGCTTCCCCGTGGGCGGCCAGCGAATCGACTTCGAACTGGAGGGCTTCGCCCCGCTGGTGCTCGACGTGCGCTGACACGGCGCGCCCGGCCATCACGGGCCCGGACGAGGCCTCCCGGTCCGACGGATCGTCGCGCGCCTGCTGCCGCAGGCGGCTCCTCGTCAGGTACCGCAGAAGGTGCGGTAGCGCGCCGTGACGTCGGCCGGCGCCGGTTGCGCATGAGCATCACCGGCGTCCCGGTCGGCAAAGGGCGCCCGCAGGGCCTCGAGCAGGCGGTCGAACGGTTCGAGATCACCCTGATCGACCGCGGCTTCGAGCGCCTCTTCGACACGGTGGTTACGCGCGATGACGGCAGGGTTGGCCGCTTGGATGCGGGCCCGGCAGGCGTCGGCGCCATCCGATTCTGCGGCCAGGCGGGCGTGCCACCGCGCCGCCCACGCCGTGGCTCGCTGCTTCGATCCATCGTCGGCCGTTCCGAACAGCGCATTCAGCGCGGAGGCGTCGGCGGATGCCGGTCCGAGCGCGCGCCAGCCGAGCGTGTAGTCGATACGGCCCTCTTCGAGCAGCTTCAGCCAGTCGGCAGCGAGTTCGTCGTCACCCGGCTGTTCGGACGCCAGACCCAGTTTGGCGCGCAGCACCGTCTGCCAGCGCTCGTCGAACCAGCCCGGGAATGCGTCGATGATCTCGGTGGCCTGGGTGATCGCACGCTCGCTGTCGTCGTCGATCAGCGGCAACAGCGCCTCGGCCAGCCGTGCGAGGTTCCAGCGGGCCAGATGCGGCTGGTTGCCGAAGGCGTAACGTCCGCCGGTGTCGATGGAGCTGAACACTGTGGCCGGATCGTAGGCCTCCAGGAATGCACACGGCCCGTAGTCGATGGTCTCGCCGGAGATCGTCATGTTGTCCGTGTT
>JAUIAI010000530.1 GCA_030425615.1 Gammaproteobacteria bacterium | reverse complement strand
AAACGCACGCCGATGCCCGCGAGCGGGTGGTTGCCGTCCAGCACGGCCTGACCGTCGGCGACGTCCGTGAGCGTGTAGAGTTCGCCGTCCGCGGCCTCGCCCGGCACCCCCTCGAAGACCATGCCGGGTTCGGCATCGTCGGGCAGGCGGGAGAAGGGCACCATCACGAGGCGGTCGACGTCGTAGTCCCCGAAAGCGTCCTCCGGCTCCAGATAGACGGAGACGGATTCACCCACGACCTTGTCCGCCAGGACCTCCTCGAGCCTTGGCAAAATGGCGCCGAACCCGCCGTGCAGATAGGTGAGTTCGCGGGTGGCCTCTTCGAGCGCTTCCCCCTGCGCGTCGAACAGCCGGTAATGCACCGTGACCCAGCAGCCTTCGCGTACGGGCCCCGACGCTTCGGGGGATTCATCATCGTGTGTCTCTGTCATGGAAACCCCCTTGTCCAAGTCTTCTTCCGCTCCCCTCGAGGGCAGCGACGTGCCCAACCCGCTGGCCGGGCAGGCTGCTTCGATGCGCTTCCTGCAATCGTACTGGCAGCGGTCACCCGCGGTCATCCGGGGCACGGACATCACCGCCGATCCGGCCCTGGCGGCCGCCCTCGCGCCCGATGCGCTATTGCGTCTGGCCGCGCGCGAAGACGTCGAGTCGCGGCTGGTCGTACGCCGCGGCGGGCGATACCGGCTCGAGCACGGCCCGCTCGCCGCCGGGACGATTCCCGGTCCCAGGGCCCGCCAGTGGACGGTACTCGTCCAGGGGGTGGATCTGCATGTGGACGCCGCAGCCGCCCTGCGCGCCCGGTTCCGCTTCGTGGTCGACGTGAGACTGGACGACGTCATGGTCAGTCTGGCGGCCGACGGCGGCGGCGTGGGTCCGCACGTGGATGCGTACGACGTGTTCCTGGTGCAGATCTCCGGCAGGCGCCGCTGGCGTCTGGCGCCGCCGGGCCCCGTCACCCTGGAGCCCGATCAGCCGCTGCGTCTGCTGGAAAACTTCGAACCCACAGTCGAATGCGAACTCGGCCCGGGAGACATGCTCTACCTGCCGCCGGACTGGGCGCACGACGGCGTTGGCGTGGGTCAGTGCGTGACGGCTTCCGTGGGCTTTCGCGCGCCCTCGACCCGCGAACTGCGCATGTCCTGGCTGCAGGACCAGGTCGACGGGCTCATGGACGCCCAGGAGGCCGGCGAGCCCGACGAGCCGTTCCGCGACGCGCTGTCCGTGAAGGAGTTCACGCATTGGCGGGATCACCCGGGATCGCTTTCGCCCGGCCTGCTCGACCAGATGATCGAAACGCTCGAGCGCTGGCGCCCCTCGCGCGTAGAAATGGCCGATTTCGTGGGCCGCATGCTGACGGACCCGAAACCGGGCACCCCTTTCGAGCCACCGTCACGCCGCACACTGGATCGCGCCCGGCAGGATTGGGTCACGGCCGGCCTGAGGCTCGATCGACGCACCCGCATGGCCCACCACGGCAGCACCCTGTTCATCAACGGAGACTCCTTCGACGCCGACGGCGACGCGCTCGCCCTGCTGGCGCGTCTCGCCGACGAGCGCACCCTGTCGCCCGCGCACACCCGCAAGCTCCTCGAGGACCCCGACGTGGAAGCGATACTCCTGGACTGGGCGGCGCAGGGCTGGCTGTGTGCCTGCGCGGGGTTGTGATCGATTCGACGTCCGCGTCCCCTGTTTGATGTAAGACTTCGAGTTCGTCAATTTTCTGCCCGTGGGAGACGTGCCCGAGTTCCCCGAGCCAGTTCGCGCCTTGCCGGAATCAGACCCCAATCCCCGCGCGCGCCCGCGCTGGCGCGGACTCGTCACCGTCGTGCTGTTCGCACTGGGCGCGCTCGTGGTGGTCGAGTTGCTGGTGCGCCAGGTCGCACCGGATCCACGACTGCGGGAGGTCACGGACGGCCTGCGCGACCTCGCAGCGTACGACCCGTACACCCTGGTGATCGGTTCGAGCCACGCGCGAACGTTCCATGCGCTGGGTCAGGTGCTGGCCCGGCGCTCCGGGCAGACGGCGCCGCTGGTGGCGGTGCCGCTCGAACTGGGCAAGCTCGAAGCCTACCGCTGGCTGCTCGAGAACCGCGTCGCGCCGATGCTCGACGCGCCGGATGCGCCACCGCGCAGGCTGCGCCGCCTGATCCTGCTGACCGAGTGGTGGGACAGCTGTGACCACCCGGACGGCCGCTACCCGAATCTGCCCTCGCGAGCCTGGCACTGGCCCGCGTACCGCGATGACGTTCTGGCCGCGGGCGTCACCGACTTCAACCGCGACTACGTGCGCCGCCGGCTGCGCGAGTGGCTCGGCTTCTCGCGGCTGGTGATCGATCGCAGCTTCCCCGGAATCCGGAATCATCTGCTCGCGCGGGCACGCGGCCTGAGCGCACCGCCCGGCAGGACGCCCGAAGAGGAGGCCGAGTTCCTGCGGGGCTGGCACGAGATGACCGACGCGGGCGCAACCTGCCAGGCCTCACCCGAGCAGATGGCGGCGCTGCAGTGGATCGTCGACTTCGCCGCGCGGCGTGATCTCGAAATGCACGTCGTTCTGTTTCCCAGGCGGCCGGAAACGATCACCCCGTACGCACTCGAGCATACGATCGAGCCGTTCGCGAGGCGCCTGGAGGCGGCGGTGGCCGGGCGCGACATCACGGTGCACGACCTGACGCTGTCCACACCGCTCGGCAACGACGACTTCATGAGCGACTACGACCACGTGAACGCGGCCGGCAACCGCCGCTTCGCCGACTGGGCGCTCGACGGACCCTTCTCGTTCCTGCTGGGCCCCGAATCCAGGAACCCCCACCGGCCGGTCAGCGAGCGTCAGCACTGATGAGCATCGTCGAGGTCGAATTCGCCTTCTTCCTGCCCCTGGTCCTGCTCCTGTACTGGGGACTGGCGCGCGGCCCGCGCGCGCGCAATCTCGTGCTGCTCGCGGCCGGCTACGCGTTCTACGGCAGCTGGCACTGGTCCCTGCTCTGGCTGGTGGTGGCCGGAACGGTCATCGACCTGGTCGCCGCGAGGGTGCTCGTCCGCTCGGACCGCCCCGGGGCACGCCGGCTCGCCCTGGCCGCAAGCCTGGGCTTCGGGCTGGGCGCGCTGGGCTTCTTCAAGTACGGGGATTTCTTCGTTTCGGAGTTCGTTTCGCTGGCGCGCGTGTTCGGACTCGAGCCGTCGGTGTCGACGCTGGGGCTGATCCTGCCGCTAGGCATCTCGTACACCACGCTGCAGCGTGCGGGGTACATCCTCGACCTGTACTGGCGCCGGCGTGAACCGGCCGCCCACTGGCTGGACTATGCCGTGTTCTGCTGCTTTTTCCCGCAGCTCGGGGCGGGCCCCATCGGGCGGGGCTACGAGTTGCTGCCGCAGTTCGCGGCGCCACGCCGCCTCACCCCCGGGACCGTCGCCGAAGCCGCCTACCTCTTCCTGCTCGGTTACACGATGCAG
>JAUIAI010000529.1 GCA_030425615.1 Gammaproteobacteria bacterium | reverse complement strand
AGTATCTGGGCGACGGCATCCTCACCTACTTCGGCTATCCCGTCGCCAGCGAGCATGCAGCCGCTGCCGCGGTACGGGCGTCACTGGAGATCCAGTCCACCCTTACCGATTGGACTGCCGAGAGGGGGGATTCAGACAACGAAGGGCTCACCGCGAGAATCGGCGTGCACACCGGCACGGTCGTCATCGGCAACGTGGGGCCGGATTCGCGCGCGGAGCCGCTCGCCCTGGGCAGTGCGCCCAACGTGGCCGCGCGGCTCCAGACGATCGCGGCTGCGGGCGGAGTCGTCATCAGTGATGCAACGGCCGCGCTCCTGGACCAGACGTTCCGACTCCGGGGAGTCGATTCAGGCGAAGTCGAAGGAATCGAAGACCTCGATCATGCCTACCGCGTCTCTGCACGGGCCGAGTCAGTCACGCGCACCACCCGCGGGACCTCCGTGCACGCCACTCAGCTGTTCGGTCGCGATGCCGCCCTGCAACGCCTTGCCACGGCGTGGGTTCGTACCCAGTCCGGAAACGGCGGCGTCGTATTGATCACCGGCGAAGCCGGTATCGGCAAGACACGCCTCGTGAACGAGCACATCGCACGAAGCGGGGCGTCCGAGTCACAAGTGATACGCCTCGAGTGCTCGCCGCATGCGATGAACTCGCCCCTGCATCCGATCTCGGCGTTTCTGCTCAGGGCAGTCGGTACCCGAACGTCGGACCCCGCCGTCACACGCCAGCGCCGTCTGCGGAAGTTTCTGAAGGCGGTGGGGGCGGAGAGCCCTTCGATATTCGAAGGCCTGCATCGCATCCTGCAGACCGCGACTCCCGGACCCGGCCAGACGTTGGACGCCCATCTCTCGCCGGATCGTCTGCGTCAGGTGATGCAGACCGCACTCATCGACCTGCTCGAACGTTCGATCGAGCGCCGGCCGCTCATGGTGGTGCTCGAGGATGCCCACTGGGCCGACCCCACGACGCTGGACCTCGTGCAGCTGGCAACGCGCCGCTGCGCTCGCAGGCCGCTGCTGACATTAGTCACGACGCGTGCGGAACCGGGTCACAAGCGCGAGGCGATTCCGAATTCCGAGATACTCCCGCTCGACCGACTCGGCTCGGACGAAGCCGCCACCCTGATTCGTGCGTTGTCGCGGGCGTCCCCACTGTCCGACCAAGCCGTCGACGGGTTGCTCGCACGCGCCGACGGCAACCCTTTGTTCATCGAAGAACTCACCCGCAGCATCAGCCCGCCAAATGACGTCGGGCCGAACCCAGGTGTCGATCTACCATCCGGCAACACGCTCGAAGCCATCCCGGCGTCACTGCGCGATTCGCTCGCGGCACGCCTGGACCGGTTGGAAGGGGCGCGTGGGCTCGCGCAGATCGCATCCTGCATCGGTCGCACCTTCGATGCATCTCTCGTGGCCACGATCTCGCAACGGGACGAGGCGTCCGTCGAGACGGCGATGAAGCCGTTGTGCGATGCCGGCGTGATCGAACACGATCCGGCCGGTCCGCCGGCACGATACAGGTTCCGCCACGCGCTGCTCCAGGAGGCCGCATACGGCAGTCAGTTGCAGGCAGAGCGTCAGCGCATTCACGAGCGGCTGTACGAAGCGGTTCGGCAATCCGAACGCTTCCCGCCGGACCAGCTCGCTCACCATGCCGCGATGGCCGGGCGCTATATCGACGCCGCTACGCATGCTCTGGCGGCTGGCGATGCGGCGGCCTGGAAAGGTTCTGCTGAGGAGACCTACAGGCTCATGGAGCGGGCCTATGCGCTGGTTTCAATGGCCCAGGATTCAACGGACCACGGGTCACTACAGCTGAGCATTCTCAGCAAGCTGGGCTCAGCATCGACAGGCCATCTCGGGCACGCCCATCCGAGAACGCGAGAGGTCTACTCACTCGCCGAGCGTTGGCTGGAGCATGCCTCGGACCCGATGCAACGGTTGTCAGTCCTTTACTTCCTTCCCGGTGCATACCTGCTGTCCGGCAAGATCGAGTTTGCGAACAAGCGCGCCCGTGCCCTGTTGGAGGAAGGGCACCGAACCGGCAACCGACTCGTTGCCGGTATGGCCCACGAACTGATCGGCTACAGCGAGCTGTACCTGGGCAGGTTCAGGGACGCCGACGCGAGCCTGGCAACCGCCGAAACTTACGCCGATGCGTTCGCGCCGCTGGACGTCTGGCGCGAGTTCGATCTGGTCTCCGTCATTCTGAGCTGGCGGATGAACGCGCTCCTCTTCAGGGGACGATGGCGCACCGCATGGCAGTGCGCCCTCACTGCAGATCAGCGATCGGAGCCCCGGATCAACCGCTTCGGACGCGCCTTCGTGCTACATCACATCGGCACCATTCTCGCGCTCACCGCGCACCCGGAAGCGTCTCGCTGGATCGAAACCGCGAACGGCTACATAGACGACCACGACGTCAACGGACTGAAGCCCTACGGGCCCTCGCTACCGGCCATCCTTGCGCATATGCAGGGCCGGCATGAAGCATCGGTGGATCTCAACCGCCACTGCATCGAAATCCGGACCGCCGCCAGTGTCGGCATTTGCGTCAGTCTGCACTGGGCCTGCCTGGCGCACGCGCTCGCCGCCTGCGGGCAGCCGGACGAAGCGCTTCGTGCCGCCGATGAAGCTCGTCGTCTGCTCGACGCGGCAGACGAACAGTGGACGGCCGCGGAGATTCACCTGGCGCTCGGAGAGGCGAACCTCCGCTGGCTGGGCCGGGCGCGCGAGGGAAGGCGTGACATCCTCACCGCCATGCGCATCGCCCGCCGGCAGGACAACTGGTTCGGGCTGCTTCGAACCGTGTTGGCATGGTCGCGGATACTCGTCGAGCAGGGGCATGTCCGGCGTGCCAGGCGTTGCCTGTCGCCCGTGGTCGGTCACTTTCCGGATGAGGGGTACGAGATTCCGGATTTCCAGGCCGCGCAGGCTTTGTTGGCATCGTTCCGGTCATGAACCGTAGCGCTCCGGGCGTCGTCGACCCGGGTATGCGAGACGCCCACCCAGTGGACGAGATGAACATCGAAGCATGGTTGAAAGACATAGGGCTTCCCCAGTACTCGAGCAGCTTTCGAGAGCACGCCGTCGACGAGGACGTGTTGCCGGATCTCGACCACGATGCGCTGCTGCAACTCGGCGTGGTCGCTGTCGGCGACCGGATTCGCCTCCTCAAGGCAATCGCCGCGTTCGTCAGGGTCAGATCGGATTCGAACGCAGGGTCGCTCGCGACCGTTACAACCTATTCGGAGAACCGCCAGATCACGGTGTTCTTCTGCGACATGGTCGGCTCAACGGCTATCGCAGCGAATGTTGGACCAGAGGTCTTTCGGTCGAAGTTGACCGACTTTCACGGTCTCGTGACCGAGGCAGTCGAGTTGCATGGGGGCTACGTCGCGCAGTACCTCGGGGATGGCGTTCTTGCTTACTTCGGGTTTCCACTCGCGGACG
>JAUIAI010000528.1 GCA_030425615.1 Gammaproteobacteria bacterium | reverse complement strand
CCCCTTCGGAGGCTCGATCCGCAGCACGTCCGCGCCGAAATCGGCCAGCATGCGAACACACGTGGGGCCGGCGCGCACACGGGTTAGATCCAATACCTTGAAGCGCGAAAGCGCTTCGGAAGCCTGAATGCGGGGCACGGCGGGTCTCCTTCGGGCGGCGACTATACTCGTTGCGTTCGGCGGGCCCGGGAGTCCGCCGGAATCCGACATCGCAGTATATCCACCCCAGCAGGAGACGCGAGATGCCCCATATCACCACGTCCGACGGTGTGAAGCTCTATTACGAGGAAACCGGCTCGGGCGCCCCCATCGTGTTCGTGCACGAATTCGCGGGAGACCATCGCGCCTGGGAGCCGCAGGTTCGCTACCTGGCCCGCCGCTATCGCTGCATCACCTTCAACGCGCGCGGATTCCCGCCGTCCGACGTACCGCCCCAGGGGCAGTATTCGCAGGCTCGCGCCCGGGACGACATCCGGGACGTGCTCGACGGGCTCGGAATCGACCGCGCCCACGTCGTGGGTTTGTCGATGGGCGGTTTCGCCACCCTCCACTTCGGTTTCGAGTACCCGGACCGGGCGCTCTCGCTGGTCGTGGCCGGATGCGGGTACGGCGCCGAACCCGACAAACGGGAACAGTTCGCCCGCGAAGCCAACGCCCAGGCCGACCGCTTCGCCGGTCAGGGCATGGAAGCCACCGCCAAGGCGTACATGCACGGCCCCACGCGCGTCCAGTTCCTCAACGCGGATCCCCGCGGCTGGGCGGAGTCGCTGGCCCAACTGGCCGAGCACTCGGCCGAGGGCAGCGCCAACACCATGCGGGGCGTACAGGCCATGCGCCCGTCGCTGTTCGAACTGACCGACCAGATGAAGACGCTCACGGTGCCGACCCTGGTCATGACCGGCGACGAGGACTGGCCCTGTCTGGAACCGGCCCTGCTGATGAAGCGCCTGATCGCCAGTGCGGCGCTCGTGGTCATGCCCAACGCCGGGCATGCCATCAACCTCGAGGACCCGGGCCTGTTCAACCAGCATCTCGCGGATTTTCTGCACACGGTGGGAACCGGTGCCTGGCCGATGCGTGACGAACGCGCCCGCCTGGGCACCATTCTCGGTTCGGCGGAAGACGACGCGTGAGTCAGGGCTTTGCCTCATGGCCGGCCGCACTGATCGTCCTGTCCACCCTGATGTGGGGCGGCAATGCAGTGGCGAGCAAGCTCGCGGTCGGCCACGTATCGCCCCTCACCGTGGTCTTCCTGCGGTGGGTGCTGGTCTCGGCAATGATGTGGGCGCTCTACGGCAGGGTGGTGCGCGAGCACTGGCCGAGTCTGCGCCCGCGACTGGGTTTTCTCGTCTTCACCGCGCTCATCGGCTTCACGGCGTTCAACACACTGATGTACTTCGCCGCACACTCGACGACCGCGGTGAACATCGGCATCCTGCAGGGCAGCATGCCGATCTTCGTACTCGCCGGCGCGAGGTTGTTCTACGGAACGCCGGTCACACCGCTGCAGATGCTCGGCGTCGCGGTCGCGCTGATCGGCGTCGTGGCAGTGGCTACACACGGCCAGCCCGCGGTCCTGCTGTCACTCGGTCTGAACCCGGGGGACGCGCTGATGCTGATCGCCTGCCTTTCCTATGCGGGCTATACGGTCGCGCTGCAGAAGCGGCCGGCGATGCCGGGAGCGGCCTTCTTCACCCTCCTGTCCGTGATCGCGATGGTCTCGACGATCCCGCTGATCGTCGTGGACGTCGCCGCGGGTTCCTTCTTCTGGCCCACCCCCACCGGTTGGCTCGTGACCTTGTTCATCGCGATCTTCCCGTCGTGCCTGTCGCAACTCTGCTATCTGCGAGGGGTCGATCTCATCGGCCCGGGACGGGCGGGCGTGTTCGTCAATCTGGTGCCCATCTGGGCATCGATCCTCGGCGTGCTCGTTCTCGGTGAGACCTTTGCGCTGTACCACGCGGTCGGGCTCGGATTGGTCCTGGCCGGCATCGCCATGACCCAGCGGCAGGCCACGAACGAGATCCGCGCGGCTGCCGCCGGGGCACGCCCGAGGGCGTAAGGCGAGGCGCGCCACACGGCACACTAGGGGCCGGCGCGACCCCGGGGAGAGTCGCCTGCCGCCCGCAGCGTGCGCAACGCATGGTCCAGATCGCCCAGCAGGGCGGGCGCCCGCGTCAGCATGTTCGTGTCCGCCGGTCTCGCGGATTCCGCCAGCGCCCAGTCGAAGGCCGTTTCGTAGAGCACCTTGGACACTGACTCGGCCGCGAAGACACGACGCTCCCGAAGACGCTGCCGGCCACTTTTCAGACAGTGATCGACGAAGGCAGCACGATCGCCCTCGGTGGGCGGCGTGTCGCGCCCGAGCCACTCGTCGATCACCACGGCATACGCGTCCACGAACGAACGAAAGACCCCGTGCCCCACCACCGGCACGGAGCGCAGCACCCTTGCGCGAACGGTGTCCGCATCCTGGGCCAGCAGGGTCTCGAGCGATCCGAATCGCCGCAGCGCGCTGCTCTCGAGCGCCTCGGAGAAGCGGCTGCGCCGTGGAAAATAGAACTCCAGCCGCAGCAGATGCCGTATGTCGGACGCGGTGCTCTCGAACACCACCCTGCGCTGTTGCGCTTCATCGGACAACGCCAGCAGGAGCGAAATCTCCACCACCGCGTCCATGACGAAGTAGTGGATGGCCGTGTTCCGGTAGTACGCAGCCTCGTGGTGATGGCCCTCACGGATGGAGAACTGGGGCTCCAGACCGTCGTCATGCTCGATGAGGACCCTGGTTTCCAGCAGGCGATGCACATGGCTGCGCAGTACGGCCGGCTCGCGCAGGTGCGCGTCATCGACCAGCTCCAGACCACGGCGCCGAATCGCCGCACGGGCCGCCCGCACGAGTCGGCTCAACTCCCGCCATGTGAGGGCGCGGTCGCCGGCAGCCAGAAGGATCAGACAAATGATCGCGATCGGTGTGATCGGCGTGACCGAGTTCATTTGTTCGGCCACGGCGAAGGCCAGCGACGGTACCGGATCCTGCTCCGGTTCGCGTGCCCCGTCGAGACCGGCGAGCGTCACGCCCTCGCCGAGTCGGATCAGGATGCGCCCGCGCGGCGTTCCTCGCCGCAGGAAGCGCACCATCCAGGTCATGCCTTCCGGCTTCTTCCGGTCACCCTGCTGTTCGGCAGCATAGTCGCGCACCTCGGTGATCTGGTCGTACACGACACTCACGGGCACGAAGCGCAGCTTGTCCGCATGGTGAGCGTGCAAGGCATCGATCACGTAGCGGAACATCCCGAACCGGGGAGCCAGGAGCTTGCCAGAGCGCGAACGGGTGCCCTCGAGCGCCCACATCAGCGAGAACCGCCGACCGATCAGATAGTCGATGTACCGGCGGAAGGTCGCCTTGTACACCGGATTGTCCTGGAACTGCCGTCGCAGGAAGATGATGCCCGCCCG
>JAUIAI010000527.1 GCA_030425615.1 Gammaproteobacteria bacterium | reverse complement strand
CCGGGCGGGAACCCGGGTGACTCCGGTGGCCACCCGGATCGCCGCCTTGCCGAGCACCAGCATGAACAGGGAGCTCACGATGAGACCCATGAACAAGGCGTAGATCATGGGCTCGTTCTCGGCGAACATCGACGGCCCCGGCCGCAGGCCGTGGATCATGAAGGCACCGAGAATGACCGCCGTCGTGACGTCCCCCGGCACACCGAGCGCGAGCAGCGGGATCATGGTGGCCCCGGCCACCCCGTTGTTACCCGCCTCGGCCGCGGCCACCCCGCGGATCTCGCCCTTGCCGAAGTCCTGTGGACGCGCCGAGGTGCGCCGCGCTTCGTTGTAGGACAGGAACGCGGCCGGCGCCCCGCCAATGCCGGGTATCGCTCCCAGGATCACGCCGATCAGGCTGCCCCGGAGGATGGTGCCCAGGCTGGCACGGAACTCGGTCAGGCTCAATCTCGGCCCGACATTGGCCGAGACGTGCGAGCCCGATCGGGAACGCTCGACATAGAACGCGATCACCTCGGGAATCGCGAACAACCCGATCAGCAGCGGCAGGAAGTTCAGCCCGGCCATGAGATCGGCACTGCCGAACACGAACCGCCCCGTGCCATAGATGATGTCGAGGCCCACGGTGGCCAGCACCAGACCCAGACACGCCGACAACAGACCCAACAACAGGCTCTCGCCGGCCACACCCGCGATGATGGTGAGGGAGAACAGGATCAGCGCGAAGAATTCCGGCGGCCCGAAACGCAGCGCGAACGCCGCCAGGACACCCGTGAACCCGATCAGGGCCAGGTTCGAGACGAAATCGGCCACGCACGATGCGTAGAGCGCCATCTCGAGCGCCTTGCGCGCCTCGCCCCGGGCCGCCAGGGGGTGACCGTCCAGCACAGTGCAGGCCGCGGCCGGTGTGCCCGGCGTACGGATCAGGATCGCGCTGATCGACCCGCCGTAGAGGCCGCCCTTGTAGACCCCGAGCAGCAGCAGCACCCCTGCCACTGGCCCGAGGGTGAACGTGAAAGGCAACGCCAGCGCCACCGCCATCGGAGTCGTCATGCCGGGAATCGCACCCATGACGATGCCGATCGCGAGGCCGATCGCCAGCACCAGGAAATTGACCGGTGCGAGCAACAGATCGAGTGAGGCGGCCAGCGTCTCGAGCATGTCAACCTCCGAGCGCCGGCCAGAGCGGAAACATCACGCCGATGAAGGTCCGGAAGAACCAGGCCAGCGAGACAGGCAGGAGCACGCACCAGAGCAGGACGCCAGCCGGGACACTGCGCAGCAAGAGCGTCGAGGCCAGCAGAATGAACGCGGCGGTGGCCGCCACGACGCCCAGGGGTTCGATGCTCCATCCGTAGCCGATCAGCAGCAGGGCCACTCCCGCGAAGCGCAGCGGCCGGTAAGTGAGGCTGACACCGGCGTCCACCGAATCGCTCATGGCATCCGGTTCGCCGCCGTCTTCCAAGGCGCAGACGTCTCCCGAAGCGTCGGCGGCAGGCTGCGCGCCGACGGTAGCGGTCGCTCCGGGTCCGGAGGCATCGCCGTCCGGAGTATCAGAGGCATCCTCCGCCGGGCGCCGAAAGCCGTGAAGCAGCGTCAGCACGGCCACGACCGCCGTCGCGACCGCAACCACGGTCGGCCAGAAGCGCGGGCTCAGGAACCGCGACTCGACCGACGAAGGCACCGAGACGTGGCCGGGAATCAGCCACAGGATCAGCACCCCCGCCCAGACCAGGAACAGGCCCCCGGCCCACCGCATCGACCGACGCTCATTGCCGGACACTGGCCTGCCCCTGTCGCTCGGCCTCGGGCGACGGCTGCTCGAGCACATGGCGGTCGATGGCGCACCATGTGGCCGCCTCGACATAGTCGATTCGGCTGCGAAGCAGATTCGAGCCTCCGCGCCCCAGCACGGTCGAAACCGTCTCGTGCCAGGCGCGCCAGAACGCATCCACGCGCGACAAGGGGCCGGCGAGCAACAACACCTGCGGGTTGACCGCGGCGACCATCACCGCCGACAACTCGCCCAGCACGCTTGCGACGCTGACGAACGGCGCATCGTCCGCACCGGTGTCCGTACTCGCCTTGACCAGCTGGCGCAGTGCGACCGAGGCCGGGCCGGCCGGCAGCGCGGTAGCACGTGCCACGCCGAGCCCGCTGCTCGCCAGAACCGCCCGCCCACCGGCAACTAGATCGAGCGGCGTACCGGATGGCGCCGAGCACAACCGGGAGACGAGCAGATCGCCCGGCAGGACCTGTTGCGCCGGATCACTTCCCACCAGCCGGCCGTCCAGGATCAGACTGCTGCCGATTCCGAGCGCCGCATTGACCAGCAAGGAGCTTCGACTGCCACGCGCCACGCCGATGGCCTGCTCCGCCGCGTGCACGGTATCCGGCAGGCTCATGACCAGCACCGGCAACCGGAGACGCCGCGCGAGCAACGCGCCCAGGGGCACGTCACGCCAGCCGAGGACCGGCGAACGGACAATGGTGCCGGTGGCACGATCGACCACGCCCGCGACGCCCGCGGCCAGGCCGTAGATCACCGCCCCACGCCGGGCGAAGCGGCGGCGCAGGGTGGCGACCGCGCCCACGATCGACTGGACGACGCGATCGGTGTCGGTGATGTCCTCGAAACTCAGATCAATGGTGTCGAGCACACGATTCTCGAGCGTGGCGATGGCCACGCGCTGCTCGTAGGCGTTCAATGCCACGCCCAGAACCAGGTGACCGTCCGCCTGCAGCTGCAGCCCGATGAACCTGCGACCGACCTTGCCGGGCGTTTCGATCGCCTGCGCCTCGCGCACCAGGCCGCAGTCGATTAGGCTCTTGGCGATGCGCGACACGGTGGCCTGGTGCAGGCCGGTGACCCGGGCGATGTCGCTTCGCGAAATGGGTTGCGCCGCGAGCGCCACTGACCGCAGAACCACCGAACGGTTGTCTGAAGCGGCGGGAGCAGACAGTGCCGGCTCCGCCGCGTCGAATGATGACGACATGTTCACCCACGGATTGGGTCGCGGCACAGGTTCCTGCACCACCCGGTTCGATCCCGCATTGTCCGACAACATGGGAGTTTTTTAATTGCTTGCTGCGTGCAATCAACAGTAATAGACTGGTTCCGCATCGTCAAGCCACTGCACGTCAACCGCGCAATCCCTCCCGGAGGAACCCCCATGAATCTTGCTGACACCCGGCGGCGCTCACTCGTCCTGGGCGCGCTCACCACCCTTGCGGCCTCGGCCACACTCTGGACGGCGACGGCCCACGCAGACGACTACCCCAGCCGCGCGGTCACCCTGGTCTCGCCCTACGGCGCCGGCGGAGCCGCCGACCTCGCCGCGCGCACACTGGCCAACCACGCCTCGAAGCCGCTCGGCCAGGAAATCGTCGTGGTCATCAAGGCCGGCGCGGCCGGCGTCACCGGTTCGAACTTCGTCGCGCGGGCACGCACGGACGG
>JAUIAI010000526.1 GCA_030425615.1 Gammaproteobacteria bacterium | reverse complement strand
GGTCTGCGTCGAGGCTGCACTGGAGGTCCGACGGTTGCCCGAAGCCGCTGAGTGCGATCATCGGCACGTCCGCAAGGGCGGGCAGCTTCTTCAGCCGGCGCACGAGTTCGTGGCCGCCTATGCCGGGCAGGCCGATGTCGACGAGCACCACATCGGGCGTCCGACCCTGCACGGCCGTCAGGGCCGCCTCGGCGCTGGCGGCGTACTCCACCTCGTGTCCATGGGCCTCGAGCAGCACCCTCAGACACTCGACCCCGTCGGCGTCGTCGTCCACGACGAGTATGCTCAGACTCCCGGGCGGCTGCTCGGCCGGCGGCGTCGCCGGCCCGGTCTCCAGGGAGGCAGCGCCGCCGCCCGCGCGGTCGCATAGCGGCAGGGTGAGCACGAAGGTCGCCCCCCTTTGCGGGCCCGCGCTCGCGGCGGTCACGCTCCCGCCCTGCGCTTCGGTCAGGTAACGGGTCAGGAACAGTCCCAGCCCGAGGCCGGCCTGCTCGCCGCCACGTTTCGGAGGTCGTGGGGCGGGCCCGTCGAACAGACCCGCCAGTTCGTCCTCGGCAAGGCCGCAGCCCTCGTCGCGTACGGTCACCGTGGCGTGTTCTCGTTCGGCGCCGACCCGGAGTTCCACCCGGGCGCCACGGGGCGAGGCCTTGCATGCGTTGTCGAGCAGGTTGCCCACGGCCTGGACCACCCGAGTCCGGTCTGCGTGGACGATCACTGCATCGTCCGGGAACTTCGTGACGAGCTGGACTTCCGCACGCTCGAATCGCGGGCGCAGCATCTGCGCCGCCTGGTCGGCCGCATCCGCGAGGTCCATGACACCTGGACGGAAGGAGATCGCGCCGCGCTGGATGCGCGAAACGTCCAGCAGGTCGTCGAGCAGGCGCTGCAACTGCGTCACCTGACGCGTCGCGATAGTCATTGCCAGCGCCTCCTCGTCGCTCTGGCGTTCATCGTGCGACGCGAGCACCTCCAGCGAGTACATGATGCCCGCCAGGGGGTTGCGCAGTTCGTGCGAAAGCAACGCGAGAAAGTCGTCCTTGCGCCGGTCGGCGGCAAGCAGGTGTTCCTGCGCCGCATGGTTCCGCGTGACGTCGGTGAGCATCAGACCCACGGCACCGTTGCCCAACGGCGTAACCGCGATCCGAAGGCTTCTGCACGACCCACCGGGATCCAGGTCGGACTCGTCCGCCTCGGGTCGACCCGACTCCACGACCCGCCGACAGAGCGCCAGCACCTGCCGGCCACTCTGACCCGGAAACACCTCGTGCACCCGTCGGCCGGGAATTCCTGCGCCGGGTCCTCCGAGAATCCGAACGGCCGCGTCGTTCAACCAGCGCACCCGGAAACAGGCGATCGGGGCAGGCGCTTCGCGAACGGGATCGAGCAGCAAGAAGCCGTCCGGAGCATTCTCGATGAGTGCCTGGAAATCGGAAGCTGGCTGAACGGCGGAAAGCATGACTCGGGGACGCACGCGAAGATCAGGAGTCGAAACAACAGACGTGCAGATCATGTTGCCACCGATCATCGTGGACCGTGGGCCAATCGGCCCCGGTTTCGTAGCCACGAGTACCGGTTGGTTTCGATTCGTAACCCCGGGCGGAATCGTTACGTTTTTCTTCTGGCGGATTGCCCGGGCTCCGAGGGTTCTTCCGAACCCAGGATCTCGTCGACGCGACTCGTCAGCCGGGCCAGTTCTAGCAACGCCGTCGACCGCGCGCCGCTCAGCCGATCGTCACCGGGGTCTTGCCCGGTCAGGATGCTGAGGGCATGGGTCAGGCCGGCAAGGGGGTTTCGCAGTTCGTGCGAAAGGCTTGCGATCATCTCGCTCGACGAGAATCGCGAACCGGCTACCGCATCGGCGACCGCACCTTCGGCCGCCTCGGCCGGACTGATCATCACACCGAGACGACCGCCTCCGACGCAGGCGATCGCGAGCCTGACGCCGCGCGCGCCGTCCGACGCCACTTCGAAAGTGCCACCGGCGCCGATCGAAAGCTCCATGGCCAGGCGCTCGATGATCCCTTGCGAGCGCCAGGACGGGAGCGCGCTGCCGAGCAACGCGCCTCGCAGCGCGGAATGAGACGAGCCGAGTAGACGACCCGCCTTCCGGTTCGCGATGATGATCCGGAAATCGATGACCCCTGCAGGACCCTCATGGGTGCGACCCAGGAGGATGAATCCGTCCGGCCAGGAGCGCCAAGCCTGACGCCATTGCCGTTTCGAGGGTCGACGATTGCCCATGAACGGGCCGGCGGGCCCGGCCTGCTGCCCGCCGCCTCACTCCGGGTCGTGGGAACCAGGACTTCACTCGGATTCGAGCGCAGCCTCGGTCTTGTCGGAATGCCAGAGATTCGCATTCACTTCGATCGCGGAAACGTTCTGGTCCTTGCCTTCACGCTCCATCTGGATCTCGTAGGTCTGATCGCCCTTGACCACCTCGAGCTCGACCTCTTCCGCGTCCCTTTCGTTCACGGACGTGATCTGATAGCCGGCCTCCTGCAGCTTGTTGCGATACTCCGCAACCGGCAGCCCCGGCTCGAGCATCTTCTCGAGCGAAACCTTTTCTTCCGTCCAGCTCGCCATCCGGTTGCTGTCGCGGGTCACGTCAGCGCGATCCTTGTTGTACAGAACACCTGTGGTGTCCGGTCGATAGTCATAGTCCTTCATCGCCCGACGGGTCTCTTCCGTGCGCCACATGTTGTCGGCGACGTGAATATCCGTAGCCTTCCCGGCCTGGTCATCGAACTCCATCGAGACCTCGTAGGTGTTGCCGTCGCCGACCACCTCATAAACGAGCTCCGAGGGCGTGTCCGACTGGATCGCCGTGATCCGGTAGCCGTTCTCGTTCAGGGCCTCACGGTATCCGTCGCGCGACTCGACCGAGCGCAACGCCGACTGGAGCGACTTCCTGGACTCCTCGTAGTCGCTCATACGGTCCTTGTCGCTCCAACCGTAGAGCACGCCCTTGCCGCGCTCGGCCTCGGCGGCTTTCTCTGCGCCAGCCGCTTTGGCCGCACCATCGACGTTCGAACCCGAAGGCGTCCTGACGTCCTGCTTGGTGAGGGCGCCGCCGGTGGGCGGGGTCGCCGCATGGGGTTTGGTGTCGGCGGCATTGGCCGCGCCGAACACGCCGAGACTGATACTGATCGAAAGAATGGTTGCAGCGGGATTGGTTCTCATGAATCGATCTCCTTCGGATCTTGTGCATTGGTCTGGGTTCGAAAAATGACGAAGTTCCGTCACCGAACCACGACCTGGATCGTGCAAGACCCGTTCCCGCCGCCGTCAGGTGGTATGCGAGAGGGCGCCGTATGACCCGAAAGGTCCCGGCTTTCGAGCGATTACGCTGCCGTTGCCGGCAAGATCCTGCCCAGTACCCGACCGAGCGATTCAGCCGGTACAGGCTTTCCCAGAACCGGAACATCGTCGAAGCGCGCAGGAACGAGGGCACCCTCCCCATG
>JAUIAI010000525.1 GCA_030425615.1 Gammaproteobacteria bacterium | reverse complement strand
AGTCAGGTGAAGGCCCACGTGACCCGTCGCTACAGTGCCGTCTTCGACAAGCCGGCGCCACAGATGCGCGACTATCTGGCCGCCGTCAAAGCCTGTCTGCGGGCGTTCCGGGGCGAAGAGCGGCTCGACTACGAAGGTCCTTACTACCAGCTCAGCTATCTGCCCGCCCAATGGGCGCCGCCGCGCCACGATCACGAGGACGTGAGGGTGGATATTGCGGCCGTGGGCCCGCTCATGTGCCGCGTGGCGGGCGAACTCGCTGACGGTGTGCACGTGCACCCGATGCACTCCATGCACTATGTGCGTGAGCGCCTCCTGCCGGCGCTGCGGGAGGGGGCGGAGCACGCCGGGCGCTCGGCCGACGACGTCGATCTGATGATTCCGGTGTTCGCGATCCCCGGCGACAGCGCCGAGGCGCGTGAGCCGCTGCTCCAACGCGCACGGATGCAACTCGCGTTCTACGGCTCCACGCCGAACTACGCGTTCCAGTTCGATGATCTCGGTTTCACCGGTACCACGGCAAGACTGCGGGAGCGAATGAAGGCCGGCGACCTTCAGGGGGCACAGGCGGTCATCACCGACGAGATTCTCGAGCACTTTGCGGTCATCGCACGCTGGGACGATCTGGCGGATGCGCTGACCGAACGCTATGCCGGCACGGCGGCGCGGCTGGTGATGTATCTGGCGGGTGAGTCTATCGCGCGGCATCCGGCTGATCTGCCGCGGTGGGGCGCGGTAGCCCGCGCGGTGACCGGGTCATGAGCAGAAAGGTCGCCCTGATACCGGGTGAGGACGCCGCGCCGGAAGCGTTCCTTCCCACCGTCGAACTGCTCGGGCGGCTGGATCTGGACATCGACTGGGTTTGGCCGCAGGTGGGCATACCCGCGCAGGAAGCCACCGGCGATCCGTTTCCACCCGCGGCCCGGCAAGCCATCGACGATTCGGATACCACCCTGTTCGGCGCAACCAGCGGTCCCAGCGGCCGGGCGCTGCGCCATCTCCGCTGGGGGCGAAACACCTACGCAAACGTGCGTCCGGCCCGGTGGATGCCCGGTGCGCGAAGCCCGCTGCGCGACCCCAGTGGGGTGGACCTGGTGATCGTTCGAGAGAACATGGAGGACGTCTACGTCGGCGTCGAAGGCGATCTGCGATCCCTCGACGGGGTGGACCTGGTCAGCCGGCTGCATCGCCGGCCGGTTGCGCAGATGGGCGAGGGCCGCTTCGCGCTGAAGGTCATCACCGAGGCGCGCACCCGAAAGATTGTCGAGTTCGCCTGCAACCTCGCACTCGAGCGCGCCGAGAGGCGTGGACGGCCGCCGAAGCTGACGACAGGTACCAAGCACAACATTTCCCCGGTAGCGGACGGATACTTCCTCGAGGTGGCCCGGGAAACCGCACGACAGTTCCCGGAGGTCGTCTTCGAGAGCCTGCTGGCGGACGATCTCGTGCACAAACTCGTCATCAGGCCGCAGGCGTTCGACGTGATCGTGCTGCCGAACCTTTACGGCGACCTGTTCTCTGACGCCGCCGCGGCGGTGGTGGGTGGTCTCGGGCTCGGCCCCAGCGGATGCTACGGCGATGACTATGCCTATTTCGAGTCTGCCCACGGCTCGGCACCGGATATCGCTGGTACACACACCATCAATCCGACCGCGACGCTGCTTTCGGCGGCAATGATGCTCGACTACCTTGGTTTCGCCACGGAATCACGGCGGCTTACGGATGGGGTCGAACGTGTTTATGCCGAAGGCCGGTGCCTGACGCCCGATCAGGGCGGCGCCGCCGCCACGACGGAGTTCTGTCGGGCGGTGGTCCGCGCGATGGGTATCGACTGATGCAGCACCATGCGGGAGTTTGCAATCTTCCCTATGGCGACAGATAGTACGCGTATTTACGAAACTGTGAGGGCCTGGGGCGATGAGCAGGTTGACCTTCAGTGATGAGCAGCGCCAGTTCCGTGACTTCGTCGCAAGATTCTTTCGCGAGCAGTCACCGGTGACAGCCGCCCGGGCGGCCCGGGCGATTATGATGGGCGAGTCCGGATTCGATCCCGAGCTGTGGCGGCGGCTCGGCGGCGAGCTCGGGCTCACCGGCGTTCACGTCCCCGAGGCATTCGGGGGGCAGGGATTCGGCGCGGTGGAACTGGGCATCGTCCTCGAGGAGATGGGTCGGGTAGCGTATTGCGGGCCTTACTTCGGCTCCGCGGTCCTGGCAACGTATGCACTGCTCGAAGGGGCGACGGCAGCGCAGCAGGAACGCTGGCTGCCGCCGCTGGCGGCGGGGGACATCATCGGCTCGCTGGCCCTCGCCGAGCCCGGCGGCGGCTGGGAGGCGGACGCGGTCCAGGCAAGCGCGCGGTCATCGTCGGGTCGATGGCGCCTGCAAGGCACCAAGAGCTACGTACTGGACGGGCCGATCGCGAACCTGTTCATCGTTGCTGCCCGGGAGCCCGGAAGTGCCGGCTCGGATGGGGTGTCTCTGTTCGCCGCGCAGGCGGATGCCCCCGGGCTCGAGGTGGAGCCGCTTCAGACCATGGATGCCACCCGGCGGTTGAGCCGCCTTCGCCTGTCGGGAGTCGACGCGGAGCTGTTGGGGGAACCGGGAGCCGCGGCGCCCGTCCTGCGCCGGGTGATCGACCGGGCGGCGGTGGCGCTCGCCAGCGAGATGGTCGGGGGGGCGCAAGCGCTGCTGGACTCGGCGGTGAGCTACGCCAAGCTGCGCCTGCAGTTCGGCCGCCTGATCGGGTCGTTCCAGGCCATCAAGCACAAATGTGCAGACATGCTGCTCGCCGTCGAACTGGCCAAGTCGGCCGCCTACGGGGCCGCGGAGATGGCCGCTCTAGGAGCAGACGCAGACGAATTTCCCGAAGCGGCGGCGTTGGCGAAGACCCTCGCCGCCGAGGCATTCCTGCAGGCGGCGGCGGATACCATCCAGATCCACGGGGGCATCGGATTCACGTGGGAGAACGACACGCACCTGTACTTCAAGCGGGCGAGGAGCTCCGAAGTGCTCCTGGGAACGCCAGCAGAGTTTCGCGACCGCTTCGTCGAGCGCGTGAGTGCGCGGGAGGTAGCCTATGAATGAGCCCACCGCCGAGTAGGTGCGCGAGGAGGTGCGTGCCTACATGGCGACCGTCATGAACCCCGCCATGATCGAGGAGATGAAGGACCCGGAGTACACCGAGGGCGGCGGCCCCGAGTTCCGCAAGCAGTACGCGCGCATGGGCGCGGACGGCTGGATCGGCCTGAGCTGGTCGAAGGACCTGGGCGGTCGGGGAATGTCACACATCGAACAGTACATCTTCACCGACGAGGTGGTGCGCTCGGGTTTCGCCTATCCCTTCCTCACCACCGAGGCCGTCACCCCGGTGATCGCGGCCAACGCCAACGACGAGGTACGCGAGGAGGTCGTGGGCGGCGTGAAACAGGGCAAGGTGGTGATCGCCATCGGCTACTCGGAACCC
>JAUIAI010000524.1 GCA_030425615.1 Gammaproteobacteria bacterium | reverse complement strand
GCTGGGAACCGTCAGGCATCGTGCGTCGTGAAGGTCGAGCGCTCCCCGGAAATGCGCGAAGTCGTCACCGGCGTCGAGCGTGGCCGAAGTGAAGATCCAGGCCATCGGGCGACCCTCGATCTGCCGTCGGAAGACCGGTCCGATTTCGATCGGGGTCAGATGAAGCGTGAATCCCTGACGATGCACTTCCGCCCAGGCCACCGAAGGGAGCGAGCGCCCTTCGTCGGCTTCGGTGGCCCCGTACACATCGGAAGAGGCACCGGCATCGGCGGTGCCGGTGGCCGCCTCTCCGCCCAGCCCGGGCGACCCCTCGAGAGCCGCGAGCACCGGCGGCTCGGGCGAGTGCGGCGCGTCGAGCCAGGCGCCCGACACCCGCGCGAGCCACTCGCGCAGACGCACACGAAGCCCATGACAACGAATCAGAAGCCGCAGCAGATCACGGCTGCGTTCGTGCGCCCCCAGCAGAGCCGCCCCTGCCTCGCTCATCGCACGATCCAGATCCACCAGCGCCGCCATCCAGGCCTCGGCGGCACGGGACCGTAACGCGACCACGTCACGCCGGCCGGTGTCACCCGCCGCGAGGCGCGCCTGTCGCAGAGCCGATTCGAGCCCCTGAGACAGACCGATCCAATCGGCCGATTCGGGCGCATCTTCCCGCCCACAGCGCATCAGGTCGCCGGCAAAATCGACCACCTGGCGCGAACCGAAGGTCTGGCCGAAGAAAATCGTCGCAACCTCGGAAAGCTGATGCGCCTCGTCGAACACGACCGCCTGGGTCTGTGGCAACAACTCGGATACGCCCTCGTCGCGCATCGCCAGATCGGCGCAGAACAGATGGTGATTGACGATCACGAGATCCGCCTGCATGGCCTTGCGCCGGGCGCGATAGACGAAACACCGGTCCAGATGCGGGCAGTCCTGGCCAAGACAGTTCTCGCGGGTGCTGGTCGCCAGCCGCCATACGCTCGAATCCTCGGGAATGCCGGGGGCCTGCGCCAGATCGCCCGTTTCGCTGATGGCCGCGAAGCGGGCGACGAGTTGCATCGTGGCGGCCTCACGACGGCTCTCGAAACGGCCGATGCTCAGATGCCGCTCCAGATGGTGATGGCAGACGTAGTTCGACCGCCCCTTGAGAACCGCCACGCGGGGAGCCACTCCCAGCGCTGCCATCACCGCCGGCAGGTCACGTTCGTAGAGCTGATCCTGAAGGGTTCGCGTGCCGGTCGAGATGATGACGCGCCGATCCGCCAGCAGCGCCGGCACGAGGTAGGCATAAGTCTTCCCCGTCCCCGTACCCGCTTCGACGACGAGCACACCGTCGTGTTCGAGCGCTTCGGCGACGGCAGAAGCCATCTCCAACTGGCCCGGGCGCACGGTGAAGGAGCGCTGGGATCTGGCCAATGGCCCTGATTCCGACAGCGCGTCGGCGACCGTTTCGCTCAGCATGAGGCTTCGGCGGGCTGCTGGCAGCCCGTCAGGCGGGGATGTCCGGCACGAGCCTCATCTGCAGCGTGAGGATCGCGTCCTTGATCTGAAGCTTGCGCTTCTTCAGTCGGCGCAACTGGAGATCATCGAGACTGCGTTCGGCGGCGGCCGTGTCGATCATCTGATCGAGGCCGCGGTGCTCGAGCTGCAGTTCGACGATTCGATGCTTGATGGCGTCCGCGTCGGACGGGATCATGCCGGCTCCGGTGTCACGAGTCCCGGACCGGGTCCGACGCGGCCTGGAAGGCGACGGCCCGATACCCTGTAGCGGCCCAGGGACGAGCGGCAATGATAGCCGAGCCGGAAATGCCGTACGGCCTCGCTCACGTGATCCTCTCGGCGATACCGCGTCTGGGCTGACGCAGGTACTCGTCGGTCTGCATCTCCACCAGGCGGCTGGCCGTCCGAACGAACTCACCGGCCATGGGCCCCTGCGGATACAACGCCTGCGGCGGCTGCGCGGCCGAGATGATGAGCTTGACCCGCTGGTCGTAGAGCACGTCGATCAGCCAGAGGAAGCGCCGGGCCTCGCTGGACATGGCCGGGGTCATGGCGGGCACGCCCGACAGCACGATGGTCTGGAACCGGCTGGCGAGCTCGAGATAGTCCGCCTGCGAACGGGGTCCTCCGCAGAGCGTGGCGAAGTCGAACCAGACGATACTCCCCGCCCTTCGAACGGCCCGCAGCCGCCGCCCTTCGATTTCGAGTTCGGGATCATCGTCGTCCGCCTCCGCGAGTGCCTCGAATGCAGACGACAGCGCCTGCTCGGCACCCTCGTCGAGCGGCCAGTGATAGGTCTTGAGCCCGGCCAGGCCCAATTGGCGGTAGTCGATGCCGGCATCGACCGTCAGGACGTCGAGCGAGGCTTCGAGCAGCGCGATGGCCGGAAGGATGCGCTCCCTGTGCAGCCCCTCCGGATAGAGACCCGACGGCGCATAGTTCGAAGTGATCACGAATACCACGCCATGACGCAACAACGCCCGGAACAGGCGCTCGAGAATCATCGCATCGGCGATGTCCGAGACGTGAAACTCGTCGAAACAGATCAGTCGGTAACGCTTCGCAACCCGCTCGGCCACCACATCCAGCGGGTCGGCCTGCCCGCTGACTTCCTTCATTTCCCGATGCACCCCGCGCATGAACTCGTGGAAGTGCAGGCGCACCTTGCGACGAACGGCGACCGCTCCGAAGAAGCAGTCCATCAGGAAGCTCTTGCCCCGGCCGACCCCTCCGTGCATCCAGACCCCGCGCGGAGGATCCGGCCGCTTCAGATACCGGCCGAACAGCGTTTCACGAATCTCGCGAAAGCGGCTGAGCTCGGAGGCGAGTCTGTCGAGACGCGCGACCGCAGCCTGCTGCGCGGCATCGGCCTCGAAGCCGTGCCGCGTCAGCAGCTCGCGGTAGCGTTGGGAAACCGCGCCCGGGGCACTCACATGTTCAGGGCGCGCTTGGCCGTCGCCAGCGCCGCCTCGCGCATGACCTCCGACATCGAGGGATGCGGATGGCAGACGCGTGCGATGTCCTCGGCGCTGGCCTTGAACTCCATTGCCAGCGCCGCCTCGGCGATCAGGTCGGAAGCGCTCGAGGCGATGATGTGCACGCCCAGTACCTCGTCGGTATGGGCATCGGCCAGGACCTTCACGAAACCATCGGCGTGCCCCATGCCCAGCGCACGGCCATTGGCCATGAACGGGAACTGGCCGGAGACGTACTCACGCCCTTCGGCCTTCAGCTGCTTCTCGGTCCGGCCGACCCAGGCGATCTCCGGCGAGGTGTAGATCACCCAGGGGATGCAGTTGTAGTCGACGTGCGGGCTCTGGCCGGCGATGAGCTCGGCCACCATCACGCCCTCTTCCTCCCCCTTGTGGGCCAGCATCGGACCGCGGACGACGTCGCCGATCGCGAACACGCCCGGTACCTTCGTACGGCAATGATCGTCCACCGGAATGAAGCCCCGCTCGTCGGTGGAAAGGCCCACGGCC